>DASTLD010000215.1:0-10235 GCA_035715345.1 Longimicrobium sp. | reverse complement strand
GGTGGCCGCGCGCTTCAACGAACGGCTGTCCGCGCTGCGGGAAACCCGCCGGAGCGCGGCGGCGTAGTCGGGCGGGCCGGAGCCGCGACCGGTGGATGCCGGCTGGCCGGCGGAGGGACCTTCATCGTGGGAGCCGCCCGTGCTCGCAATCGTTGCGGAAATCCTCGGTACAGTGGTCATGGCGGTGGCCTGTCTCGCGCCGGACCTCGTCTTCCTGGCCGCCAGGGCGCTGCGGTCGCCGCACGATCCCGGCGCGTCAATGAGCGGCGGCCGGCTGCGCGAAACCGGCGGGAGCGGGGCGGCGTAGACCCGCGGGCCGGAGCCGGGACCATGGAGCCCGGCTCGCCGGCGGAGGCACCTTCATCGCGGGAACCACTCAATGCTCCTCGCCCACGGCGACCTCATCCTTGGACTGGCGATCGTGATCGCCGCCACCCTCGCCCATCTCGTCGGCTGGGCCGTCGACAAACTCCGCGCGCGGCGAGAGCCCGGCGCCTGAGCGGACGGGCTCCTCTGCGCAGGTTCCACGCACTTCAACGAGCGGCTGTCGGTGCAGCGGGAGACGCGGCGAACGCCCGGGTGGAGCGCGGATCGACTCATCCCACTTCACACCCGCCAGTATTCGACATATTTTGATTTCCTCCCTCCGCTGTTCCCGCCCGTTGGACGTTCGATCATCATGGCTTCCGAGATTCTCGCGCAGATCGCAATCAACGTCGGCACCGACCTCGTCCGCGGTGTCGCGAAGGCAGGTGCGCGCGTTGTGAAGGACCTGCTCGCCAGGCCGGTGCAGGTGACCATCGGCGAGCTGCCGCCCGGCGTTGTTCCGGCACCGCGGCAGATCGCGCCACCCCCGCCCAACCCGGGCGAGGTCGCGGTCCGTGTGGCGAATGCCTTCCTGAAAGCAGTGCAGGAGACGGACGACGCGGCCGCCTGCCGTCTCTGTGAGCCCGCCCTGTTCAATGATACCCAGCGAAGGGGAGCGCTGCTGTACATCCTCCAGCGCTCGCGCGTGCGGCAGTGGCGGACGGTCAGCTACCACTACCCGAAGCTCTACCGACCAGGGAGCAAGCTCGATTTCCTGGGGGTGGAGTTCGAGACCCGCCGGCGTACCGGCTCCTCCCGTCCGCCCGTGCGGCTTCTCGTCTGGGTCGTGCCGTACCGGGGCGGGTGGCGCGTCCACAGCACCGACTGGCATGCCGACGGACGGGCGGACGTGTGAACGGGAGGCCCGGCGCAGTGGCGCCGGGCCTCGTTCGTTCAGGGCCCTGTGTGCGCAAAGAGCTGCGCGAAGGCGGGCGGCGGGGGTGGGTTGGTGTCGGGGACGGGCGCGTCCGGCTTGACGTTCATCGCGATGGCCACCACCACGCCGCGCTCGCGGTCGATGTACAGCATGGCCCCGCCGCCCAGCAGCGCGCCCTGGTGCATGGCCACCGCCGGCCTCCCCTCCGGCGGCACGTACCACCCGATGCCGTAGCCCGTGGGCCGTCCATCCACCGTCCGCTGCGAGCGGAAGAGCTGCTCCAGGCTCTCCGCGGACAGGAATCCCGTCCGCAGGTGCGCCAGCCCGAAGCGCGCCAGGTCCTCCACGGTGGACAGGTATCCGCCCCCCGCCCACTTGTAGCTGCTGTCCACCGGCCGCGCCGGCACGATGCCGCCCGACGCGGTCGCCTCGTAGAACGCGGCCCGGTCCGGCACGCGCCCCCCGGCGGAGTCCGGCACCGTGCGCGTCATCCCGAGCGGCTGGAAGACGGAGTCGCGCATCCAGCGGGTGAACTCCATCCCCGCAGCCGCCTCCATGGCCGCGCTGAGCAGCGTGTAGCCGTAGGTGGAGTAGTGGAAGCGCTCGCCCGGCGGTGCCACCGGCGGGTCCGCGTCGAAGAGGGCCAGGCTCTCCCGCACGGAGCCCCAGCGGCGGGCGCTCATCTCCTCGTCGCCCCGGTAGTGGCGGATGCCGCCCAGGTGCCCCGCGAGCTGCCGGAGCGTGGGGCCGTCTCCCTCCCCCGCTGCCCACGACGGCACGTAGCGCCGCACCGGCGCGTCCAGGTCCAGGCGACCGGCCTGCACCAGCCGCATCAGCCCGGCGGCGGTGAGCGGCTTGGAGACGCTGCCGATGCGGAACCGCGTGCCCGGGCAGGCCGGCCGCCGCGCCCGCACGTCCGCCCATCCCACCCCGTGCGACCACACGATGCGCCCCTCCGCCCCCACGGCGAACGCCGCGCCCGGCAGCCGGAACGCGCGCGCGAACTCGTCCGCCATCTCCCGCGCCCGCTCGTACCGCTCCGCCGGCACCTCCGCCACGGTCACGCCGGCGCAGCGCGGTGATGCGGCGGTCGTGGGGCCGGCCGCAGGCGCGCGCCGGGCCGAGGTGCACGCAGCCGCCAGGGACAGGAGCGCGGCCAGCGCCGGGACGATGGCGAACGGGCTGCGGGGAAGGAAACGCGATCTCATCGCGATGCTCCGCTGCGGGGGATGGATGGCATCGGCCTGCGTTCCCCACACAACACCACGCCCACCGAAGCGGTTTAGGCCGAGCGCGAGACTAAACCATCGCCCCCCATCCGGTGTTCTTTCCGTGAGGGCCCGCCCGCCTGCGACACAGAAACGCGGGAGTGCGGTCCAGTCGAGCCGCGGCGCGCGCGGAAGGCCGGACATGCATCAACCCTCCCCCAGACTTGGGGGAGGGTGCGAGCCTAAGCGAGCGGGTGGGGGCGGCGCCGGCGTCCGCCCCGCGCGGCACGGCAGGCGTATCTGTGGCGCGTGTTGATTGGCCCGGCGCATTTCCCCCGGCGAATGAATTCGCGGCTATGAAAACGTGATCTCCGCCTGCGCGGACGGGGCTGGTGCGGGGGCGTGCGGTGGTGTGCGAGGCAGGGGTTGGGCCGGCGGTTGAAACCGCGCCTCCAGAAGCGCGAAGTCCGCCTGCGCGGACTGAACGGGAGCCGCCGGTGCGGGTGGCCGATCCCGACGCATGTCCATGGTAGAGACGCCCCGGCGGGGCGTCTCTACGGGGGCGGCAGGCGCACGGCAGGTCGCGGCGGGCGCAGACGCCCCTCCCCCGAAGTTGGGGGAGGGGTAGCGAGGAACGAGCGGGGAGGGGGCCTCCGCCCACGGGAGGCACTCCGCCGGCACTCACCGACCCTCCGCCTTCCTACCCCCCCGAAAGACCGGGTGAAGGTGTAGATCAGCAGGTCATCACGCCGCCGCCGGTGGAGGATGCTCACGCCCGCCACCCGGTTGCAAGACTCACGCGGAACCCCGGAGGACGCGGAGAATTGCGGGGAGGAGAACAGGAAGCCCGAGACTAGAACAGGCGCTCATCCCACGGCACGGGGAAGGGAGCAGAGACTGAGATGCGGGCGGCGGCGGGATGGCCAGGATTGATGAGGACATTGCGGCCGATGGGTCGGGAGGGGAGCGCCGGGACGACCATCGCCGGGCTGCGTGCATCGCGCAGCCACGCGTCGCCGAACTCGACGGCGGGGCGCGAGTCACGGTTCTCCCACCCATTCAGGTCGCCGGGATCCAGCATCTCGGCCAGATCATCGGGAATGTCGATGCGGACCGCGTGGTGCGGGCCGGGAAGCGTGCGCGGCCGAGCGGAGTGGGCCAGGATCTCCAGGATGGCGCCGGCAAAGGAATCGGCCGCGTAGATCACGGCGCGGCCGGGCGAGTTCCAGCGCGCGCCCCACAGCAGCGCGCCCGTGCCGTCGAACGGCGCGTGGCGGGTCTTGGTGATCCGCCACGCGATCATGCCGGCAGCGCGTACTCCAGCTTCATCAACAGGGTCTCGACCTGACGGGTGCCCAGGTCGCTGCGGGCCAGGTCGATGGGCCGCTCCCCGTCGAGTTGCGGCTGCGCGCTGGAGAGGAACTCGTACGCGAGTTCGCGGTCTTCCCACACCTGCTCCGCGAGCGCGATCAGGCGGGCAATCCGCTCCACCCGCTGGCTCTCATCCGCGCTCAAGCGTGAGCGGCGGCGCAAGGTGGTCTGCGGCACGATGCGGTACTTGAGATCGGCCGCGCTGCGGTCATCCCGCGTGACGTGGCGCACCACCTGGTCCAGCACACCGACCGGCAACCCGGTCTCCATCGCACGGCGGAGCTCGGTGACAGTCCCGATGCGGTGTCCAAGCGTGCGCTCTCCCCCCATGACCTGCGCTACCGACGCCGCGTTGATCGTCATCACTGCCTCCAGAGGGTTTCACCAACTGGTTTCAATTTGCACGCCAACTGGCACTACGTCAATGCTCCGTGCATCGCAACAAGCACGCAAAGCCCCTCCCCCGAAGTTGGGGGAGGGGCAGCGAGGAACGAGCGGGGAGGGGGCCTCCGCCCACGGGAAGACACCCGCCGAACCTGCCAGACCTCCGCCTTCCTACCCCCCGAAGACCTGGGTGAAGGTGTAGATCAGCAGCCCCACCAGGCCGCCGACCAGCGTGCCGTTGATGCGGATGAACTGCAGGTCCTTGCCGATCTGCAGCTCGATCTTGCGCGTGGTGTCCTCCGGGTCCCAGGCGCGCACGGTGGACTCGATCAGCTCCGCCACCTCGTGCCGGTACTGCTCCACCAGGTACAGCGTGGCCTGCTCCACCCACCCGTTCACCTTCTCCAGCAGCTCCTCGTCCTGCGCCAGCGACTGCCCGAAGCGCGTGACCGCGTGCCCCACGCGGCGGCGGAACTCGGAGTTGGGGTCCGCGCTGTGGCGCAGCACGGAGGCCTTCATGTCGCCCCAGAGCGACGCGCTGTAGGCGCGGACGGCCGGGTGCTCCAGCACCTCCTCCTTCAGCTCCTCGCCGCGCGCGATCATCTGCGGCGAGTGGCGCAGGCGCTCCACGAACTCCGCCACCGCCTCGTTGAAGCGCGCCCGCAGCGGGTGGTCCGGGTCCAGCGTCACCTCGTGCAGCGTCTTCTCCACGCTCTTCACGATGCGGCGGTAGATCTGCTCGTCCACCGCCGTGGGCACCCACCACGGCGTCTCCGCGCCGATGCGCTCGCGCAGCGCGTCGCGGTTCTCGTCGAAGAGGCGCTCGAACAGGCGGATTGCCGAATCCAGCAGCTCCTGGTGGCGGTTGTCCGCCGTCACCACGCTGAGCACGTTGCCCATCAGCGGCGCCACCTGCGTGGCCCGCACCCGGCTGACCAGGCTGGTCTCGATCAGCTCCTGCACCTCCTCGTCCTTGAGCACCTGCACCACGCCGCTCACCGCCGCCGCGGCGTGCTTGCCCACCACGTCGCCGTGCTCCGGCTCCGCCAGCCAGTCCGCCAGTTTCCTGGCGATGTTGGCCCCGCGCAGGCGGGCGACGATGACGGGCGGGGAGAGGAAGTTGTTCTGGACGAAGTTCCCCAGGCTGCGGCCGATGCGCTCCTTGCGGCTGGGGATGATGGCGGTGTGGGGGATGGGGATGCCCAGCGGGTAGCGGAACAGCGCCGTGACCGCGAACCAGTCCGCGATGGCGCCCACCATGGACGCCTCCGCCGTGGCGCGCACGTAGCCCAGGCCGGGCCAGCGCCCCTCCAGGAGGGTGCAGATGACGAAGACGACCGCCGCGGCTACCAGCAGCGCGGTGGCGCGGAACTTCATCTTCTCGAGCTGCTCCTTCTTGAGCTGCTCGTCCTTGAGCGGGGGGAGCGTGAGGGGGCCGATCTCCATCTGCGCGGTGCCTGGTCCGGGTCGCGTGCGGCGTCTGGCCCACCGCGTCAGGAGGATGCGTGCCAGCGCGCGGCAGAGGGCGATTACATCGCTACGGCCGGCGCGGTTTCAGGCCGCGGCGATGCGGCCCGCGTCCGCGTCCCACCGGTACGCCGCCTCGCGGCCGTGCAGGTGCACGCCGCCCAGCCAGCGGTCGATGCCGTTCAGCCGCACCCGGTCCGCCCGCCCCGCCAGCACGTCCCGCCCCGCATCAGTGAGCGCGACCGTGCGCGCGAAGAAGTCCCGCAGGGCATCGGGGGATTCGGGAGCGTGGACCGGCGCGCCGTCCGCCGCGGCAACGAGGGGCGCATCGCCCGAGGCGAGCGAAGCCAGGTAGTCCGCGAAGGTGGCATCGCCCAGGAAGACGGGCTCCTCCTGCGCGTGATTGGAGGCGAAGTACGTCTCGCCGATGGTGCGGGGGCCGTCCGCCAGCACGCGCAGCGCCTGCCGCTCGCTGCGCGACAGCCCGTCGCGCGTGCCGGGGAACTGCTCCAGGTGCCGGCGCAGCGCGGCCCCCAGGTGCGGCAGCGCGTCCGTGCCGTCCTCGACCACGTGCTCGATGCGGCGCGGGTCCGGCGCGCGGAAGGCGCCCCACGCGGACCACGCGGTGCGGAGCTGGCCGGGGGTGATGTGCTCGCGGGTGCCGTACAGCTCCAGCACGCGCGCGGGCTCCAGCGGGCCCAGGTACTCGGCCGGGTTGATGAGCGTGGCGTGCGGGTGCGGGTGCTCCAGCAGCCAGTCCAGCACCTGGACGAGTTGGAGCTGGTCGTACAGGTCGTGCTCGAACCACAGCACCAGCTCGTCGTGCTCCGCCGCGCGGGCCAGCGCCGTGTCCCGCTCCGCGAACGACGTGCGGGCCTCCTCCCGCGCCGCCCACCCCTGTCCGGCGATGAAGTCCGCGCGCACCCGGCTCAGCGCCTCCAGCGGCAGGCCGGCGGGCACCGGGCCCTCGTGCAGCACGTCTCGCCAGGGCAGGACGTGGCCGGGGATGCCGGCGGCGCGCAGGGCGTCCGCGGCCGCGTCGCCGTTGGTCACGTGCAGCATGGGCAGGGTCAGTCCAGGGCCCGGTCGCCGGGCTCGCGCCAGCCGGGCCGGTGGCGCAGCTCCGCGCTCAGCGGCGACTCGCGGCTGGCCACCATCAGCACCGTCTGGTCCGCGCGCGTCACGTACATGTGCTTGTGGAAGCCCGACGCCTCACGCGAAACGCCGCGCGCGAGCAGCCGCTCCAGCGCGGCGTCCACCTCCGCCCTTGCGTCGCCGTTGCGCGTCAGCACGTGGTAGACGGTATCGGTATCGCTCTCGCTCATCGCGTTGCCTCCCTGGATCGCGCACCGCCGCGCCATCGCCGCGCTCAGTCTAGCCCGCGCGCATTCCGAGCGGAAGACGGCCCCGCGCGATGGATTCCGCATCACCCCCTACCCGTCGGCGCAGGCCGACATCACGTTGTCCCAGCCGCGATTTCAATCGCCGGGCCGCACCGGACGGCGCGCCGCACTACAGCCTCGGGACCACGACAGGCAAGGGTGATGGAAGATTCGATCGACGAACGCACGGACCTCCTCCTCCGCACCGAGGCGTTCGTGCGCGGGCGGATGGAGGGCGAGGGCTCCGGGCACGACTGGTGGCACGTGGACCGCGTGCGGCGTATGGCGCTGCGCTTGGCGCGCGAGGAGGGCGCGGATCCGTACGTGACGGAGCTGGCGGCGCTGCTGCACGACATTGCCGACCACAAGTTCCACGGCGGCGACGAGACCGCCGGCCCCCGCGCCGCGCGCGAGTGGCTGGAGCAGGCCGGCGCCGGCGCGGAGACCATCGCCCACGTCTGCGAGATCATCGCCCGGCTGTCGTACCGGGGCGCGGGGGTGCCCACGCCCATGCACACCGCGGAAGGGCGCGTGGTGCAGGACGCCGACCGGCTGGACGCCATCGGCGCCATCGGCGTCGCGCGGACGTTCGCGTACGGGGGCAGCCGCGGCCGCCCGCTGCACGACCCGGACGCCGCGCCGGAGCTGCACGCCTCGTTCGACCGCTACAAGGCCAGCACGGCGCCGACCATCAACCACTTCCACGAAAAGCTCCTGCTCCTGCGCGACCGGCTGAACACCGACAGCGCGCGGCGCATCGCGGAGGGGCGGCACGCGTTCATGGAGCAGTTCCTCGAGCGCTTCCACCAGGAGTGGGACGGCACGGACGGCTGACGCGGAGCCGAAGTTGCACGCCGCGCCGGCCCGGGCCTGCAACCGGAGCGAGCGGATGGAGGGTGGGATGCGGGGCAGGGTCTGCGTCGTGACCGGCGCCACGTCGGGCATCGGCCAGGCGACGGCGGTGGGGCTGGCGCGGCTGGGCGCGCGGGTGGTGCTGGTGGCGCGCAACCCGGAGAAGGCACGCAGGACGGCGGCGGAGATCGCCCGGACCCTGCCCGGCGCGGAGGTGGACGCCGTGCTGGCGGACCTGTCCGAGCAGGCGCAGGTGCGGCGCGCCGCCGCGGAGATCCTGGACCGCCACCCGCGCGTCCACGTGCTGGTGAACAACGCCGCCGCCTTCAGCCATCGCCGGCGCCGGACCGCCGACGGCATCGAGCTGCAGCTCGCGGTCAACCACCTCGCGCCCTTCCTGCTGACCCACCTGCTGCTGGCGCGGATGAGGGAGAGCGCGCCGGCGCGCATCGTCACCGTCAGCAGCAACGCGCACCACGACGCACGGCTACGCCTGGACGACCTGCAGCTTCGGCGCGGCTACCTGGGCTGGCGCGCGTACGCCAACTCCAAGCTGTGCAACCTGCTGTTCACGCGCGAGCTGGCGCGGCGCCTGGCCGGCACCGGCGTCACCGCGAACGCGATGCACCCGGGCGTCGTGGGCACCGCATTGCTCTTCGGCGGATTCGCGGGGTTCCGCCTGGGCAAGCGCTGGATGCGCACGCCGGAGCAGGGGGCGCGAACGGTGGTGTGGCTGGCATCGGCGCCGGAGGTGGAGGCCGTGACGGGCGGCTACTTCAAGGACGAGCAGCCCCACCCCACGTCCGACGCCGCCCAAGACGACGAGAGCGCCCGCCGGCTGTGGGAGCTGAGCGCGGAGCTGGTGGGGCTGGAGGGGTGATGGGGACGGGATTCAGCGGAGGGCGTCGGTTCGGGTGGGCACGCGCCGGCGCCGCCCGGCGATTGAAATCGCGGCAACGAAAACGTGAAGTCGGCCTTCGCCGACTGAACGGGAGAGCGCCGCGTGCGGAGTGAAGGCCTGCGCATGTCCACGGTAGAGACGCCCCGGCGGGGCGTCTCTACGGGGACGGCAGGCGCACGGCAGGTCGCGCCGCGCGCAGAAAGCCCCTCCCCCGAAGTTGGGGGAGGGGCGGCGAGGAACGAGCGGGGAGGGGGCCTCCGCCCTCGATAGGCACCCCGCTCCGATCGCGGGCCGGACCCGGCGAATGAATTGAGGGTTGGACATAAATTCTCATGCGGCCCGGAGCATGGCTTTGATGCCGCGCTGGTGGAGCTCGCCGGAGTGATACCGATGGAGGAGGGCGAGCTGATAGACCAGGACGGCACCGAGAGCGAAGCGCTGGGTGTTGACCAGTCCACGAGTCGGAGAAGAGCGGCGTGCGTCGTTGATGGCCTTGAAGAGCGAGTTGAAGTTCTCCATGGCGATGCCGCGCAGCGCGTGGAACATGCGCCTGACATCCTTGCCGTCGTCGGTGCGGGGCTGCTTGCCCTTTTGGCTGGCGATCAGCATACAGCCCTGCGCGGCACAGAGCCGGTGCAGCTCGGCGGTGTTGTACTGAGAGTCAGCCAGGATGTAGCGGGGATCGGGCGGGAGATCGAGGAGCAGCTCCTCGGCGAGGACGTTGTCGGCCTCGTTGGCCGGTCGCAGCCGGGCGGCGAGAGGGATCCAGACGCTGGCGACAGTGATGGCCAGGTGGAGCTTGTAGCCATAGACCCATCCATGCCAGCCGGACTTGGTCCAGTGGGCGTCTGTGTCGATGCTGGTGTTCGGGACGAGGCCTGCGGCCCGGTCGCGCTGGTGCCAGGGAGCACCCTGCGCACGTAACGGAGTGCTGTCGAGAGCGACCGCCGGGCCGTCGCGTTCCCAGGGCCGGTAGAGCTGGAGCAGGTGTGTTCCGAGCAGGCGGATCTGCTCTGGCAGGCGCTCGGGCAGACGCTTCAGGCGGCGTTCGAAGGTGCGCCGGCACGGCATCCCTGCTGGGAAGAGAAGAGCGCGGAGCTCAAGGATTTCCGCGCTGGGCAGGCAGAGGACCGTGTAGACTTCGTGAACGCGGTGCAGGCGCCGCAGGATCATGAAGACCAGCACCTTTACGAAGAGCCGCTCGGAGTAGACAAGGGGCCGCCCCCGACCTCGGGAGGAGGGCGGGGGCGGCTCGGGAATCGCGTCCACCAGACGCAGCAGTTGCACGAGAAGCCGGTCGGCGACTACCATAGGCATGCCTCCTTGGCTGTGTGTCTCGACACCACACAATCCAGGAGGTACGCCGCGCGGAGTCAATGACTTCGCGCGGCGGTCTATTTATGTCCGACCCTCAATGAATTCGCGGC
>DASTLD010000214.1:0-4664 GCA_035715345.1 Longimicrobium sp. | reverse complement strand
CGTCGTTCTCGTCCGCCGCCTCCAGCAGGGTGATGCGCTCGCCGCCGGGCGCGTCGGTGCGCAGCGTCTTGCCCTTGCGGTGGACGTTCTGCGCGATGACCTGGTTGGCGGCGTCCAGGATGTTGCGGATGTCCGCGCCGCGCCAGCCGTAGATGGACTGGTCGTCGTCGCCCACCACGAACAGGTTGCGGTGCTCCTCCGCCAGCAGGCGCAGGAACACGTACTGGGCGCGGTTGGTGTCCTGGTACTCGTCGACGAGCAGGAAGCCGAAGCGCTGCGCGTAGCGCCGCAGCACGTGCGGGTGCTGCTGGAAGAGCTGCACCGGCTTCACCAGCAGGTCGTCGAAGTCGAAGGCGTTGGCGTCGTGCAGCGCCTTCTGGTACAGGGGATACGCGTCCGCCACCACGCGCCCGAAGACGTCCTGCGCGCGCTGGGCGTAGGCGTCGGGGCCGATCAGCTCGTTCTTGGCGGCGGAGATGGCACCGTGCACGGCGCGCGGCGACCACTTCTTGGGGTCCAGCCGCAGCGTGTCGCGGATGATGCGCTTGACCAGCCCGTCCGCGTCCTCCGCGTCGTAGACGGTGAAGGCGGGGCTCCACCCCAGCCGGGGCGCGTCGCGGCGCAGGATGCGCACGCCCACGGAGTGGAAGGTGCCGATCCACATCCCCGCGGGGTCGCGGTCCAGCGCGCGGCGCACGCGCTCGCGCATCTCGCCCGCGGCCTTGTTGGTGAAGGTGAGCGCCAGGACCTGCGACGGGTCCACGCCCATCTCGTCCACCAGCCAGGCGATGCGGGTGGTGAGCACGCGCGTCTTGCCGGAGCCGGCGCCCGCCAGCACCAGCAGCGGCCCCTCGAAATGAGAGGCCGCCTCGCGCTGCTCGGGGTTCAGGTGCGAAAGGTCGAACGCCACTGGATCGTCTTCTACGAAATTCGAGATCAGCGCCGGCGGGCGGAGTGCCTCGCGAGGGCGGAGGCCCCCTCCCAAACCCTCCCCCAACTTCGGGGGAGGGCTTTTTTCATCCACCTCCCGTAGTTCTCTGCGCCCTCTGCGTCTCTGCGCGAGACCGGCGGTTCAGCCGACGGAGCCGACCGGACGCGTGCGGGGCCAGCGGCGGGCGGGGCGCTCCTCGTCCTCCTTTTCCGGCGGCACGGCCGGCAGGATCATCACGAAGCGCGCGCCCCGCTCGGAGGGCTCCAGCCGCAGCGCGCCGCCGTGCACGTCCTCCACAATGCGCCGCGCCAGCGACAGTCCCACGCCCCATCCCCCCTTCTTGGTCGTGACGCCGGGGTCGAACAGCGTGGAGCGGACGGACGCGGAGACGCCGGGGCCGTCGTCCACCACGCGCAGCTCCACCCGCTTCTCGCCGTGGCGCTCCGCCTCGATGCAGATGGTGCCGCCGGCGCCGGCCAGCGCGTCCAGCGCGTTCTTGATCAGGTTCTCCAGCGCCCACTCCAGCAGGATGGCGTTGCCCAGCACCGCCGGCGTGCCCTCCGGCACGTCCACCACCAGCTCCACGCTGCGGCCCAGCTGCGGCAGCCGCACGCGGACGTAGCGCTCCAGCACGCGGAGCAGCGTGCGCACGTCCACCGTCTCCTTCTGCACCGGCCGGCCGATCCACTCGAAGCGGCGCGCCACCTTCTCCAGCCGGTCCAGGTCCGCCTCCATCTCCGCCGCCACCGCGGGCAGCGTGGCCATGTCCTCGCGCTCGCCCGGCGGCAGGCGCAGGATCTCCACCCAGCCCGCCAGCGACGAGAGCGGCGTGGCCATCTGGTGCGCGGACTCGCGGGCCATGGCGGCCCAGATGCGCTCGCGCTCCGTGCGCTGGTTGTGGCGGATGACGGAGGCCAGCGTGATCAGCAGCCCCGCCAGCGCGCCCACCTGCAGCCACGGCACCCAGCGGAGCCGCACGAGCGTGGGCGGGTCGCCGAAGTAGATGGTGCCGAAGCCCGGCTCCACGATGGGCGGGTTGCGGCGGCGCAGGCGCTGCGCGTACTCCAGCACCTCGATCATGGCCGCCGTGTCGCCCTCCTCGGCGTCGAAGGGCAGGTTGCGCCACACCTCCGGCACGCCGTCCTGGTCCGTGTAGACGATGGGGACGCGCAGCCGCTGGATCTCGCCCGACAGCCGCAGCAGCGTCATCACCGGCGCGTCCGGGTCGGGATTGTTCAGCCCGCTCAGCACGCGCACCAGGATGCGCGAGTGCACCTCCGCGTCCCTGCGCATCTCGCGGACGAGGAGCTGGCTGTACACCAGGTACCAGGCCAGGATGGCGGCGGCCAGCAGCGCCAGCGCCGTGGGCCAGTAGCGGCGGCTCATCATGCGCGGGGCGGGCCGGCCCCGCGGCGCGGGCGGCAGGATAAGCGCATGACGGGGATTTGAGGGGAGAGGCGGCGCCCGCGCAAGACGGCGGGCGCCGCGGCGGCCGTCAGGCCGGGGACAGGACGTCCGCGCCCAGGTACGGGCGCAGCGCCTCCGGCACCTCCACGGAGCCGTCCGCGCGCTGCCCGTTCTCGATCAGCGCCACGACCACGCGCGGCAGGGCAAGGCCCGAGGCGTTGAGCGTGTGCACGAACTCCGGCCTGGCGCCCGCCTCCGGGCGGAAGCGGATGTTGGCGCGGCGGGCCTGGAAGTCCAGGCAGTTGCTGGCGCTGGACACCTCCAGCCAGCGCTCCACCCCCGGCGCCCACACCTCCAGGTCGTACGTCTTGGTGGACGCGAAGCCGGTGTCGCCGGCGGCCAGCAGCAGCACGCGGTAGGGCAGCCCCAAAAGCTGCAGCGCGCGCTCCGCGTGGCCGGTCATCTGCTCCAGCACCTCCGCCGAGCGCTCCGGCCGCTCGAAGCGCACCAGCTCCACCTTGTCGAACTGGTGCAGGCGCAGCAGCCCGCGGGTGTCCTTGCCCGCGGCGCCCGCCTCGCGGCGAAAGCAGGGGCTGTACGCGGTGTAGGCGATGGGCAGCGCGCCCGGCTCCAGCAGGTCGTCGCGGTGCAGGTTGACCAGCGGCACCTCGCTGGTGGGGACCAGGTACAGGTTGTCGCCCGCGATCTGGTAGGCGTCGCCGTCCTCCACGAACTTGGGATACTGCCCGGTGCCCTGCATGGACTCGCGCGTGACCAGGAAGGGCGGCTCCACCTCCGTGTAGCCGTGCTCGCGCGTGTGCAGGTCCAGGAAGAAGTTGATCAGCGCGCGCTGCAGCCGCGCGCCCGGCCCGCGGTAGGCGGGAAAGCCGCTGCCGGCCACGCGGGCGCCGCCCGGCAGGTCCAGCATCCCCAGCTCCGCCCCCAGCTCCCAGTGCGGCCGCGCGGCGAAGTCCAGGCGCTTCGGCTCCCCCCAGGCGCGGACGACCGCGTTGGCCTCTTCCCCGCCCTGCGGAACGGTGGGATCGGTGGCGTTGGGGATGCGCAGCAGGCGGTCGTCCATCGCCGCCTCCACCTCGCGCAGGCGGGCGTCGATCTCCTTGATGCGTTCGTTGACGGCGCGCGTCTCGGCGATCAGGTCGTCCGCGCCCTGCCCGGCGCGCTTGCGCTCGGCCACCTGCGCGGAGACGGCGTTGCGGCGGCCCTTGAGCTCGTCGCCCTCGCCGATCAGGGCGCGGCGCTCGGCGTCCAGCGCCAGCACCGCGTCCAGCGCGGCGCCGGTCTCGTCCGGCTTGCCGCGCGCCGCCAGCCGCGCCCGGACGCCCTCGGGGTCCTGGCGGATGAGCCGCAGGTCCAGCATCAGTCCGCGACCAGGCGCTCGTCGTCGCAGCCGGCGTTGGCCATGATGGCGAACCTTGCCGTCCCCGCCGCCGCGTCGACCGCCACCACCTTGAGCTTGGCGAAGGTGGTGCAGGCAAAGCCCAGACTGGTGCCGAACTGCCGCGAGCGCACGGTGAAGACGTTGCCCACGGCGATGTTCACCAGGCCCGACGTGTACTCCGAGCTGTTGCGCGGGGCGCGCTCCAGCGCTTCGAAGTCGGTGGTCTGGAGCGAAAGGCCGGCGCCGCGCAGCCCCTGCCCCGGGGCCTCGAAGGTGCGCAGGGCCAGGCCGCCGCTCTCCGTCGTGCGCAGGGCCAGGTCCCACTGCTGGGCGTCCTCCAGCCGCTCCGGCCGGCGCACCGCAATGCCGTTGGCGGCGTTGGTGATGTCGATGGCCGAGGCCAGCTCCGCCGACGAGCCGGGCGCCGCCAGCTCGATGGTGTCGCGGATGACGGTGGCGTCGGTCAGGAAGCTGTCGCCCTCGCAGGCGGACATGGCCGCGGCAAGGGTCAGCGCAAGCAGGGCATAGAAGGCGGAACGCACCGCGGGTCTCTCCGGGACGGGCGAAAAAAAGGCGCCGCCGCGGGGCGGACGCAGGCCTAACCTTACCGGGTGGCGGCAAGGCGCGTCAAGGTACTCATCCCCCCGCCCGGGGTTCCCTTCCCGGCCGCCGGAGGGGGAGGACGGAAGGCGCGGCGGACGGCTCAGGCGCCCGCCAGCACGCGCAGCAGCTCGGGGTGCACGCGCCCGTTGGACCCGGCGACGCCGCGCCAGGAGGGATTGGGCTGGTTGAAGCGCAGCCCGCCGCCGTCCAGCCGCGTCACGCTGCCGCCCGCCTCCGCCACCAGCACGGCGGCGGCGCACACGTCCCACTCGGCGCGCGGGCCGAACGCGGCGAACCCCTCCGCCGCGCCTTCCGCCACGCGCG
>DASTLD010000213.1:0-9875 GCA_035715345.1 Longimicrobium sp. | reverse complement strand
AGCCCCTCCCCCGAAGTTGGGGGAGGGGCGGCGAGGAACGAGCGGGGAGGGGGCCTCCGCCCATGCGAAGCAGGCCGCCTCGCGCGTGGCGACCTACTCCAGAATGACAACCCCGGTTGCGGCGATGTAGAAAGCCCCTCCCCCGAAGTTGGGGGAGGGGCAGCGAGGAACGAGCGGGGAGGGGGCCTCCGCCCACGCGAGGCAATTCGCCGCGGACGCAGGGCGCCGGCGCCCTACTCCAAGTTGTAGTCCCGGATCTTGTACGACAGCGCGCGCACGGACAGCTCCAGCAGGTCCGCGGCCTTCGTCCGGTTGCCCCCGCACTTCTCCAGCGCGCGGGCGATGAGCGCGCGCTCCAGGGCGGGCAGGCGGCGCTTGACGGACAGGTCGCCCTCGTCGCCGGGCACCTGGAAGGGATGCTGGCCGGTGCGCACGTGCGGCGGCAGGTGCTCCAGGCCGACCTTTCCCCCGGAGAGCACCAGCGCGCGCTCCATCACGTTCTCCAGCTCGCGCACGTTGCCCGGCCACGAGTACGCCGCCAGCACCGGCACCAGCTCGCGCGGCAGCGGCGGCGCCTCCAGCCCCAGCCGGCCGGCGTGCTTGCGCAGGAAGTGCTCGGCCAGCGGGGGAATGTCCTCCGGCCGGGTGCGCAGCGGCGGCACGTGGATCTGCACCACGTTGATGCGATAGAACAGGTCCTCGCGAAAGCGCCCCTCGCGCACCTCGTCCACCAGGTCGCGGGCCGTGGCGGCCAGCACGCGCACGTCCACCGGCTTCTCGCCGCTGCCGCCCACGCGCCGCACCGTGCGCTCCTGCAGCACGCGCAGCAGCTTGACCTGCAGCGGCAGCGACAGCTCGCCGATCTCGTCCAGGAACAGCGTGCCGCCGTCCGCCTCCTCGAACAGCCCCTCGCGCGCCCGGTCCGCCCCGGTGAAGGCCCCCTTCTCGTGGCCGAACAGCTCGCTCTCCAGCAGGTTCTCGGGGATGGCGCCGCAGTTGACCGCCACGAACGGCCGGCCCGCGCGCGGCGAGGCGCGGTGCACCGCGCGCGCGATGGCCTCCTTGCCGCTGCCGCTCTCCCCGGTCAGCAGCACCGTGCTGGGGTACGGCGCCACGCGCGCGGCCAGGTCCGTGACCTCGCGCATGCCGTCGGACACGCCCACCACCCCCTCGAACCCCTCCGGCTCGCCCACCGCCCGGCGCAGCCGCGCGACCTCGCGGCGCAGCTGCTCGCGCTCCTCCGCCTTGCGCAGCGTGAGGATGACCTCGTCGGCGTTGAAGGGCTTGGAGATGTAGTCGTAGGCGCCGCGGCGCATGGCCTCCACCGCGGCCTCCAGCGCGCCGTACGCGCTCATCATCACCACCAGCGCGGTGCCGCCCTGCGCGTGGTACTTCTCCAGGAAGTCCAGGCCTCCCATGCGCGGCATGCGCACGTCGCACAGCACCAGGTCCGGCGGCTCCGCCAGCGCCAGGCGCAGCCCCGCCTCGCCGTCCTCCGCCACCAGGACGTGGTAGCCCTCGTCGCGCAGGATCAGCAGCAGGGTGTGGCGCAGCCCCGCCTCGTCGTCGATGACCAGAACCCGGCGGGCGCTCACGGAATGTCGCGGTGGGTGGGAAGGGAGAGGGTGAAGACGGCGCCGCCGCCGGCGGCGGAAGCAGCTTCGATGCGTCCCCCGAAGTCTGCTACGGTGCTCGCGACGATGGCAAGGCCCAGCCCGGTGCCCTCGCCCGGCGCGCGGGTGGTGAAGAAGGGGTCGAACACCTTGTCGATGTGCTCCGGGGCAATGCCCGGCCCGCTGTCCGCCACCACGATGCGCACCGTCTCCGTGCCCGGCTCGATGCGGTGCGGGTCGCGGATGGAGCTGAAGCGCGGCCGCCGCAGGTGCGCGTAGCTCACCCCCGGGGGATCGTCCGCCCGCCGCGTGGGCAGGGGGCGCACCGGGACGTACGTCTCCGCGGTGGTGGAGACGGTGAGCGTTCCCCGCCCGTCCATGGCCTTGCGCGCGTTGTCCAGCAGGTTCACGAAGGCCTGCTCCAGCAGGTGGGGGCTCCCGCTGACCGGCGGCAGGTCCGCACCCAGCCGCATCGCCAGCTCCAGCCCCTCCAGCGCCCCCTGCCCCTCCAGCACGGCCACCGCCGCGCGCAGGCAGGCGTTCACGTCCACCCGCTCGCGCTGCGCGGGGGCGGGGCGCGCGTAGTCCAGCAGGCCCCGCACGATGCGGTCGATGCGCCGCGTCTCGCGCTCCACGCCGTCCGCCAGCTCCGCGTCCACGCCCGCGCGGCGCAGCACGGCCGCGTACCCGAGCAGCGCGCCCAGCGGGTTGCCCACCTCGTGCGCCACCCCCGCCGCCAGCCGCCCGATGGAGGCCAGCTTCTCCGCCTCCACCAGCCCGCGCTGGGTGGAAAGGAGCACGCGGTTGGTCTCGTCCAGGCTGCGGACGTTGGCGGACAGCTTCTCCTGGTTGTCCAGGAGCTGCTCCGTCATGCGGTTGAGCGCGTCGGAGAGCGCGGCCATCTCGCGGGTGTCCGCGGGAGGCGCGCGGCGGGCGTAGTCGCCGTCGGCGACGGCCTGCGCGGCGCCCACGGCGGCGGACACCGGGCGCAGCACGCGGCGCTCGATCAGGTAGTTGGCCAGCAGCAGGAAGACGGCGACGTCCAGCAGCACCAGCAGCGCCACCAGCCAGCGCGAGGGGGCCTGGACCAGCCCCACCGCCGCGCGCGTGGAGACGCCCAGCAGCGCCGCGGCCGCGGCCAGGAAGGTGAGGTTGAAGAGGAGCTCGGCACGCAACGAGCCCCGGCCGCGGCCGGGGCTCGGTGGAGAAGAAGCGTCGGTCACGAGAGCTTTTTCAGCGCTCCGCCGGGCGGTCAGGCGGCCACGGCGGGCTCGCGGCGGCGCTCCGGGCGCCGCGCGCGCGGCGCCGCCAGCGCGTCCCGCGCCAGCAGGTGCCACACGTGGTCCACCACGGTGCCCGCCGGCTGGTCCCACGCCAGCAGCCCCTCCGCCCGTGCCTGCTCCATGGCCCTGCGCAGCGCGTGCTTGCTCACCGGCTTCCTCATGGCTCCTCCCTCTCTGGCAGTGCTGCCCGGATCGGAAATCCCCGGCCCCTCCCCACCCCTCCTCTTCATACAGTAACACGGGCGGGGCGGGCGCGCGAGGGCCTCGTCGCCGGCGCGCGCGGGAGATTCACAAGCCGTTGCGGGAGCGTGGGTTGGGAGGGGGTGGAGGGGGGGGGTCAGTTGTAGACGCGGCCCTGCCGGTCGATGCGCGTGGCGCAGCGGCGGCAGAGCAGCAGCGGCTTGACCAGCTCGCGGTCCCACTTGCGGCCGCGGCAGCGCGGGCAGGTGGGCCGCAGCGCCTGGCGCACCGCGAACGCGACTCCGGCCAGCGCGCCGGAGACCAGTACGATGGTCGTCATGAACCCTCCCGGATTCCCCCAGACGCGCACCCCCGGGCGGGGTCACACCTGTACGGGAACGGTGCAGCCGTACCGCTTCGAGACACCCCGCGTGCCGCCGGTGTTGGCGGCGCCGCGGCGCTCATTCCGAGCCCTGGAGCCCCAGATCGGGGGCGATGGACCGCATGGAATCGATCACGAAAGCCACATGTTCCGCGAGATCCACGCCCAGCGCGTCGGCGGCCTGCCTCACGTCCTCGCGGTCCACGCCGGCGGCGAAGGCGCGGTCCTTCATCTTCTTCAACACCGAGCGCGCCTCCAGGTCCATCACCGAGCGCGACGGCCGCACCAGCGCGCTGGCGGTGACGAGCCCGGTGATCTCGTCGCAGGCGTGCAGCGTGCGGTCCAGCAGGCTCTCCGCCTGCACCCCGGTGCGGTGGGCGTTGTGCGCCAGCACCGCGTGCACCAGCTCCTCCGGGTATCCCCGCTCGCGAAGGATCTGCGCGCCGTGCACGGGGTGGTCGTCCGGCCAGCGCTCGTAGTCGAAGTCGTGCAGCAGCCCGGCCTGGCCGAACAGCTCCTCGTCCGCGCCGAAGCGGCGGGCGTAGGCGCGGCAGGCCGCCTCCACGGCGTACATGTGGCGGCGCAGGCTCTCGCTCTCCACGTGCTCGTGCATCAGCGCGAGCGACTGCTCCCGCGGCGGAAGCTGGCTCATCGGTCCCGGTGGTGGGGGTCGTCGTGAGGTCGTGGGGGCAATGTACGCCGCGGCGGAAAACCGGCAACTTTTGCCCGCTTCCGGCAAACGAGGAGCGCCCGCGGTCCGGAGACCGCGGGCGCCCGCCCCTGCCTCGCAGGCTCAGCAGAGGTCCGTGCAGGGGTTGCTGCAGATCTCGTAGGTGCACCCGGAGGCGCACGACTCCAGCTCGTCCTCCGTCGCGCAGATGCGGACGCTGACCTGGTGGGCGTCCACGGTCCCGCGCGCCCGGACCGGCGCCTGGACGTCGAACGACTCCACCTCCAGCTCCTCCACCCGCAGCAGCAGCTTGCGCATGGCTCTCCTCCCGGTGGCATGGCGTGAAAAATCACTTCGCGCCGAAACCTACCGGAAACGACAGGGCGCCGGAAGGGCTTAGAAGACGAGCCGCAGCGGCAGCTCCACCCAGACGGTCACCGGCTCGCCGTCCAGGCGGGCGGGAACGAAGCGGGCCTCGTACGCCAGCGCGTGCAGGAAGCGGTCGATCTCCATCTCCCCGGTGGGCCTGAGCACGTGCGCCTGCGACACGGAGCCGGTGCGGTCCACGCGCATGAGCAGCACCGCCGGCTCGCTGTGCGAGCGCACCCCGAAGTCGGGGTGCTGCCGCGCGATGGCGCCCAGGATCTCCCGGACGCGGTGGGCGTTCCGCAGCCGCGGCATCTCCTCCGCCACGTCGTCCTCCAGCACGCGGACCGCCGTGCGCGCGGCCGCCTCCGGCGGCGGCGGCACCCGCTCCAAGCGGACGCTGGCGTTGACCGGCGCCGCGGAGCCGCGGGCGTGGAGGTACTGCGCGACCAGCGTCCGGATGCCGTCCTCCAGCTCGGCGGGCACGTTGCTCTCCGCCAGGCCGAAGCGGATGGCCGTGTTGCCGCTGTCCGCCATCACCACCAGCATGCCGCGGGGCCGCTCGACGCCGGCCTGCTTCAGGTGCTCCACCACGGTCCGAGCAAAGCGCGAGAAGCCCGCGTCGCCCCGCGGCCGCCCCGCCGGCTGTGCCGCCAGCGCCGCCGGCAGCGCCAGCAGCGCCGCCAGCGTCCATCCCATCGTACTGCGCATGTACCGCATACCTCTCGTCGGATCGTGATCAGGGTTCAGAAGTCCGCGCTGCCCGGCGTGCGCGGATAGGGGATGACGTCGCGGATGTTGGCCATCCCGGTGGCGTACAGCACCAGGCGCTCGAAGCCCAGCCCGAAGCCGGCGTGCGGCACGGTGCCGTAGCGGCGCAGGTCGCGGTACCACCAGTACGACTCCTTCTCCAGCCCCAGCTCGTCCATGCGGCGGTCCAGCACGTCCAGCCGCTCCTCGCGCTGGCTGCCGCCGATGATCTCGCCGATGCCGGGCGCCAGGACGTCCATGGCCGCCACGGTGCGGCCGTCCTCGTTCTCGCGCATGTAGAAGGACTTGATCTCCTTCGGATAGTTCATCACCACCACCGGGCGGCCCACCAGCTCCTCCGTCAGGTAGCGCTCGTGCTCCGTCTGCAGGTCCATCCCCCAGCGCACCGGGAACTCGAACTTCTTGCCCGAAGCCTCCAGGCGCCGCACCGCCTCCGTGTACTCCAGCCGCTCGAAGCTGCTCTCCACGAAGGCCTCCAGCCGCGTGACGGCGTCCTTCTGGATACGCTCGGCGAAGAAGGCCATGTCGTCCGCGCGCTCGCTCAGCAGGTCGGTGAAGAGCGCCTTGAGGAACGCCTCCGCCAGGTCCGCGTCGTCGTCCAGGTTCGCGAAGGCGATCTCCGGCTCCACCATCCAGAACTCCGCCAGGTGCCGCGTGGTGTTGCTGTTCTCCGCGCGGAAGGTGGGGCCGAAGGTGTACACGTTGCTGAGCGCCAGGCAGTACGCCTCCACGTTGAGCTGCCCGGACACCGTCAGGCTGGCCGAGCGGCCGAAGAAGTCCTGGCCGAAGTCCGGCTGGCCGTCCGCGGTCTTCGGCAGGTTGGCCAGGTCCAGCGTGGAGACGCGGAACATCTCGCCCGCGCCCTCCGCGTCGCTGGTGGTGATGATGGGTGTGTGGATCCAGAAGAAGCCGCGCTCGTCGAAGAAGCGGTGGATCGCCCTGGCCAGCGTGTGCCGCACCCGCGCGATCGCGCCGAAGGTGTTGGTGCGCGGGCGCAGGTGCGCCACCGTGCGCAGGAACTCCATCGAATGCTGCTTGGGCTGCACCGGGTACGTCTCCGGGTCTTCCACCCAGCCCAGCACCTCGACGGAGGTGGCGCGCAGCTCCACCGGCTGAGGGCGGTCCGGCGTCGCGACCACCTGGCCCTCGACCACGACGGCGGCGCCGGTGGTGAGCTTCTGCACCTCCGCCTCGTAGTTGGGCAGGTCGCGGCCGGCCACCACCTGAAGGGTGCCGAAGCAGGAGCCGTCGTGCAGGGCGATGAAGCTGATGCCCGCCTTGGAGTCGCGACGGGTGCGGACCCATCCCTTCACGGTCACGGTCTGGCCCGCGGGCACGCCGCCGCGCAGGAGGTCCACGATCATCGAACGGGGCATTTCAGTACGAAGTACGGAGTACGGGGTACGAAGTCGCGTGTGCGATGAAGCTAGCGCGATTACCGGGGCTTCGCACGCGGGGGGTCTCACGCAGAGACGCAGAGGGCGCAGAGAACTACGCGAGGGGGATCGGGATCGAGAGGGAGCCGGGTCCTGCGCGGATCGAAAGCCCGCCCCCCGAAGTTGGGGGAGGGTTTGGGAGGGGGCCTCCGCCGCACGGGAGGCACCTCGCGCGCGGCGCGGACATCCGCCATCTTCCCCTCGAAACACGCGGCTATTTCCAATTCGTACGGATGCTACTATTCTAGCATCAACGTCAACCCCATCCCCCCGAAAGGCAGCATGATGAAGCGACTCGTCCTGCTGCTGAGCCTGCTCGCGGTGCCGGCGGCGGCGCAGCAGGTCAGCATCCCGCACACCACCTTCACGCTCCCCAACGGGCTGCGGGTGATCGTGGCGGAAGACCACTCCACCCCCGTAGCCGCCGTGAACGTGTGGTACCACGTGGGCTCCGGCTACGAGCAGCCCGGCCGCACCGGCTTTGCCCACCTGTTCGAGCACGTCATGTTCGAGGGCAGCCGCTACGTCAAGGAGGGCGACTTCGACAACCTGCTGGAGGCGGCCGGCGCCTGGAACAACGGCAGCACCAACACCGACCGCACCAACTACTACGAGGTCATGCCCTCCAACGCCGTGGAGCTGGCGCTCTGGCTGGAGGCGGACCGCATGGGCGGCCTGCTGGACGCCTTCAACGAGGGCAAGCTCAACGGCCAGCGCGACGTGGTGAAGAACGAGCGCCGCGAGCGGGTGGACAACGCCCCCTACGGCGCCCTGGGCGAGACGGCGTCCGCCCTGCTGTACCCCTCCGGCCACCCGTACTCGTGGAGCACCATCGGCTCCATGGACGACCTGTCCGCCGCGTCGGTGGAGGACGTGAGCAGCTTCTTCCGCCGCTACTACGCGCCCAACAACGCCTCGCTGGCCATCGTGGGCGACGTGAACACGGCGCAGGTGCGGCAGTGGGTGGAGCGCTACTTCAGCGGCATCCCCCGCGGTGCGGAGGTGGCCAAGCCGCGGATCCCGCTGCCGCAGCTGGCCGCGACCAGCTACACGGTCAAGGAGGACCGCGTCAGCCTGCCGGAGCTGTCCATGGTCTGGCGCAGCGGCCCGCGCTTCTCGGCGGACGAGGCGCCGCTGGACGTGATGAGCGACATCCTGGCCAGCGGCAAGAGCAGCCGCCTGTACAAGCGCCTGGTGTACGACGAGCAGGTGGCGGTGTTCACGCAGGTGGGCAACGACGCGCGGCTGCTGGCCGGCGACGTGTGGGTGCGCATCCGCGCCAAGCCCGACGTGGACCTGGACCGCATCGAGGCGGCGGTGCTGGAGGAGATCGCCCGCATCGCGCAGACGCCGCCCACGCAGGAAGAGGTGCAGCGCGCGCTCAACGGCCGCACCACCGGCTTCGTCTCCGGGCTGGAGACGGTGGCGGGCAAGGCGGACCAGCTCAACGAGTACCTGTACTTCACCGGCGACGCCGGGTACGCCGAGCGCGACCTGGCCCGCTACCGCGCGGTGACGCCCGCGGACGTGCAGCGCGTGGCGCGGCAGTACCTCCAGGGCAGGAACCACATCGTGATCAGCTTCGTCCCGCAGGGCAAGACGGCGCTGGCCGCCGAGGAGAACCAGTGATGAAGAGGACCCTCGCTTTCCTTGCCGCGGCAGCGGCCGTTGCCGCCGCGCCTTCGTACGCGGCGGCCCAGCCCTTCCCCTCGACGCCGCCCACGCCGGGCCCGGCGCCGCGGGTGCAGCTGCCGCAGCCCGTCCGCCAGACGCTGGGCAACGGGCTGACCGTGCTGTACGTGACGCAGCGCGAGCTGCCGGTGGTGAGCGCGGTGCTGGTGGCGCGCGGCGCCGGCACCGCCGACGAGCCGGTGGCGCAGAGCGGCCTGGCCAGCTTCACCGCCAACATGCTGGACGAGGGCGCCGGCGGCCGCAGCGCCCTGGAGCTGGCGGACGCGCTGGAGGCCATCGGCGCCAGCCTGAGCACCAGCGCCGGGTGGGACAACGCGCAGGCCAACCTGTACGTGCTGCGCAGCAACTTTCCCGCGGCGCTGCGCATCATGGCGGACGTGGTGACGCGGCCGGACTTTCCCGAGCGCGAGCTGGAGCGGCTGCGCAGCGAGCGGCTGACCTCCATCGTGCGCGGGCGCGACGAGCCGCGCACCATCGCGGGCAACGCCTTCCAGTCGCTGGTCTACGGCCCGCAGCACGCCTACGGCCGCTTCGCGACCACGGAGAGCACGCAGGGGCTCAACCGGGCGGGAGTGGCGCAGTTCCACGGGCAGGCGTACCGCCCGGAGAGCTCCACGCTGATCCTGGTGGGCGACGTGAACCCGGCGGAGATGCGGCCGCTGGTGGAGGCGGCCTTCGGCCAGTGGCGCGCGGCCGGCCCGGCGGTGGCGGCCTCCACGCCGCCGGCGGAGCCCAGCATCGACCGCACGGTCATCTACCTGGTGGACAAGCCGGGCTCCGCGCAGTCGGAGATCCGCATCGGCCACCCGGGCGTGGCGCGCAGCAACCCGGACTACTTTCCGCTCGTGGTGATGAACACGCTGCTGGGCGGCTCGTTCACCAGCCGGCTCAACCAGAACCTGCGCGAGACGCACGGGTGGAGCTACGGGGCGGGCTCGTCGTTCAGCATGCTGCGCGGCGCGGGCGCGTTCACCGCGGCGGCGGGCGTGCAGACCAACGCCACGGACAGCAGCCTGGTGGAGTTCTTCCGCGAGCTCAAGCGCATCCGCGACGAGAGCGTGACGCCGGAGGAGCTGGACAAGGCCAAGAAGTACCTGGCGCTCAGCTTCCCCGGCAGCCTGGAGACCACGCAGGACGTGGCCCGGCAGTTCGCCACGCTGGAGACGTACGGCATCCCGGCCTCGTTCCTGGAGACGTACGTGCAGAACGTGATGGCCGTGACCGCGGCGGACCTGCGGCGCGTGGCCAACCGCTACGTCCGCCCGGACCGCGCCGTGGTCGTGGTGGTCGGCGACCGCCAGACGGTGGAGGCCGGCATCCGCGCCGCCAACCTGGGCCCCGTCGAGGTCAGGGAGCTGACGGAGTTCGTGAGGTAAAGCGCGCCCAGCAGGCTGCCTCCCGACCGCCGGAGGCCCCCTCCCCGCTCGTGCCTCGCTGCCCCTCCCCCAACTTCGGGGGAGGGGCTTTTCTTTCCCCTCTCCG
>DASTLD010000212.1:0-23006 GCA_035715345.1 Longimicrobium sp. | reverse complement strand
TGTTGCAGTTCCACGTAGCAGCAAGTACGTGCATCTCCCGCTTTCCGCCTGAACTTTTCGTCATTGTCGGCAATCCACACGGATGGGGCAGGTGCGGGGACGGGCGGGGCGGGGTAGATTGCCCGCCGCGAACGCAGGACCGGACCCCAACCGACACTCCGCGCCATGGCCGAGAAGACGCTCTTCACCCGGATCATCGACGGCGAGATCCCCGGCAGCTTCGTGTACCAGGACGAGCACGTGGTCGCCATCCGCGACATCAACCCCGCGGCGCCCGTGCACGTGCTGGTCATCCCCCGCAAGCCCATCGCCTCGCTGGCCGCGCTGGAGGAGGGCGACGTGGAGCTGGCGGGGCGGCTGCTGCTGGCGGTGCGCAAGGTGGCGGAGCAGGAGGGGCTGGCGGAGCGCGGCTACCGCGTGGTGGCCAACACCGGCGCGGAGGGCGGGCAGACGGTGCCGCACCTGCACCTGCACGTCCTGGGCGGCCGCCAGCTCACCGGCCACGGCACGGCGTGAGGAGGGGGGCGATGGACGAGCGTGGGGTGATCCTGGACGAGCTGCGCCGCGCCTGGGACGGCGATCCCTGGCACGGCGACAGCGTGCGCGCCATCCTGGGCCGGGTGGCGGCGGAGCGGGCCTCCGCCCGCGCGATCCCCGGGGCGCACACGCCGCTGGAGATCGTGCTGCACATGACCTCGTGGACGCGCGAGGCCACGCGCCGCCTGCGCACCGGCACCTGCGCCGACCCCGCGGACGGCGACTGGCCCCCGGCGGGGGATGCCGAGTGGGGAGCGGCGGTGGACGCGCTCTCCGCCGCGCACGCCGAGCTGCTGCGCGAGGTGGAGGCCTTCCCGCCCGGGCGGCTGCACGACGTCGTCGGCGATGCGCGCGACCGGCCGCTGGGCTCGGGCGTGTCGTACTGCGTCCTGCTGCACGGCATCGCGCAGCACCACGCCTACCACGCGGGGCAGATTGCGCTCCTGGCCAAGGGCTGAGAAAAGCCTCACGCAGAGACGCGGAGACGCAGAGAAAAGGACGCAGAGAAAAGAATGAGAAAACAAGGAGGGAGTGGTCCCGCGCGTGGGGTCCACTCCCTCTTCTCTTGCAGTTCTCCGCGTCCTCTGCGTCTCTGCGTGAGACCCTCAGTCGCCGGTTCGCGCGGGAGCGGCGGCCTGCGGGTTGGCGCCCGGACGTGCCTGGCCGCGGTGGCAGGTGTTGCAGCCTACGCTGGGGTTCTCGCTCTTGAGGTCGGGGATGCGGGCGAGCAGCGTGTCGTTGATGGCGCGCGTCATGGCCATCATCTCGCGCGCGATCTGCTTCTCCGGCTTCTCCTCCGCCGCAAAGTTGCCGCGCACGTGGCAGTGGCCGCAGGTGACGCCCAGCGCGCTCCCGAAGCGCCCCATGGCCCGCACCATCCGCTCCGCCGGCACCCCGCGGAAGGCGCGGATGCTGTCGAACACCTGCTCCGCCGGCTCGTTCTCGCGCCCACGGATGCGCTCCAGCACGGCGTTCACCGCCCGCTGCCGGCGCTCCTCCAGGCTGTCCTGGGGCGCCGCGACCGCGCCCGCCGGTGCAGCGGGCTGCGCGGCCGCGGCGGTTGGTGTTGCGGTGGCGGCGGGGGTTGCGGACGATGGCGCCTGCGCCGGCTGCGCGCATGCGATGGGGAGCAGCACCAGCGCCGTCACGGGCAGCGCACGCCGGGACACCTGCATCGGCAACCTCCGGGGTCGGGTCGAGAGCCGGTACGTCGGGTTGCCTGAATGTATGGGGCGCCCATCCCCGCGCGGAAAGGGGGGCAGGGGGAAGCGGGCATGGGCCGGACAATGGGCCCTTCCGTCAGAGCATGGCGATCAGCTCGTCGCGCGTTAGGTTCACGTCCGCCAGGATCTGGTTGAGCAGCCCGGGTCCGAGCGTTTCGCCCGCATGCACGGGGACCACGGTGGCGCGGCCGTCCTCGTGGCGGAGGAAGTGGTGGCTGCCGCGCGTGCGCGCCACCGCGAACCCCGCCGTGCAGAGCGCGCGGATCACCTTCTTGCCGGTGACCCGCGGCAGCCTGGTCATGCCGGAACGGTGACCTTGCGGATGCCGATGAACTGCGGGCCGCCGCCGTGCGCCATCTCCACGCAGAGCACGATGGCCTCGCGGATGCGCTCCAGCACCTGCTCCAGGCTGCGTGCCTGCGTGTGGCACCCGCGCAGCCCCGGCACGGAGGCCACGAAGTACCCTTCCTCGTCCCGCTCCACCACCACGTCGTACGTTCGGCTCACGATGCCTCCTTGGTGGTCCGGTGCCGGCCGCTCCACGCCCCACGCGGGGCCCGTCTCGCGGATGAGCATGGGCCAGATGGGCCCCGCCGCCTCCCGGATCTCATCCAGGATCCTGTCCCACGAGACGTCGTCGGGGAGCGCGGCGATCACGTCGATGGCCCTGTCCTTGGGACTCACGATCTGGCCTCCTTTGCTCCCGAACGTGGACACAATAGTCACGCCTTTCAGCGCTTTTTTCAAGGCCCAAATACATGCGCTCACAAAGAAGCGCGCGCCCTTCCGAGCCACGCGCTTCCCGTCATCGTGGTACCCGTCGGTATCAGGCGCCGACGGGCTCTCCCTGCGGCTCGTTAGCCGTGATGTAGCCGGCAATTGCGCTCGCGGCCACCGTGTAGGGCGACGCCAGGTAGAGCTGTCCGGGCCCGCTGCGGCCCGGGAAGTTGCGGTTGATCGCGCTGATGGTGACGTCCGTGGGCTTGCGCGACACGCCCGGCCCGGCGTTGATGCACGCGCCGCATGACGGCTCGATGAAGGTGGCGCCCACCTCCTCGAACACGCGGTCGTACCCCATCTCCTGGCAGTAGCGGTAGACCTCCTGCGAGCCGCACTGGATGTAGAGTTGCACGTGCTCCGGCTTGCGCAGCCCCTGCTCGGCGGCCTCGCGCAGCACGCGTGCGTACATGTCCATGTCCTCCTTCTTGCCCGCCGTGCAGCTCCCCGCGTAGGCGATGTCGATGCGCACCGGCTCCTGCAGCTCCTCCACGTACATGCCGTTCCCCGGGTCGCCCGGCAGCGCGATCATGGGGCGCAGCGCGGAGGCGTCGATCTCGATGGTCTTCACGTACTCCGCGCCCTCGTCGGAGTACAGCCCTTCGATCAGCGCCTCCGCCTGGGCGCGGTTCATCCCCCGCTGCTCCACCAGGTACTCCACCGTACGCGCGTCCGGTGCCACGATGCCCGTGAAGGCGCCTACCTCCGCCGCCATGTTGGTCATCGTCGCGCGCTCGTCTACGGAGAGCGTCTCCACCGCGGGGCCCGTGTACTCGATGATCTGCCCGATGGCGTGCCCGTCCTTGATGTACGGGTGGCGCAGGATCTCCAGCATGAAGTCCTTGGCCGTCACGTTCTCCGGCTTCTCGCCGTGCACCACCACGCGGAAGCTGCGCGGCACCTCCACGCGCACGTCCTTGGTGATCCACGAGTTGAAGATGGCCGTGGTGCCCACGCCGAACGCCACGCACCCGACGGCGCCCGCGTGCGGCGTGTGGCTGTCCGAGCCGATGATGACGTGCCCCGGCAGCGCGTACTGCTCCAGGATCTTGGAGTGGCAGATGGCCTCCGAGCCGTGCTTGCCGTGGCCCAGCTCGCCGTACAGCCGCACGCCCTGCTTCTGCGCGAACAGGCGCTGCTTGACCTCCAGCTGGTTGGCCACGTCCAAGAGTCCGAGCTGCACCCGCTCCGGCGACATGGCGTCCTTGAGGAACGTCAGGTGGTCGCGGAAGAAGAGGATGGACTCCGGCTCCAGCACCTTCTCGTCCTGCCCCACGAGCTGCTCGAAGAAGATGGCGGACATGGGCGTGACGTACTCGTGCGAGAAGCGGATGTCCGTCTGCACGAAGCCCGCGTCGCCCGGCTGCACCCAGGGCACGCCGATCTCGCCGCGCGACAGGTCCGTCACCCAGTGCCGCGCGAAGATCTTCTCGGCGATGGTCATGGGCCGTGCGCGCGCCGTGTGCCGCGTGCCGTCCGGTGCGTCGACGGTGTCGCTGCGCACGTTGGACGTGGAGGTGGCGACGAACTGGGCCGCCGCGTAGTCCACGCCGGTGTCCGGGCCGGGGCCGGGCAGGTTGCCCGCGCCGCTGCCGCGCAGGGCGTTCACGTCGTCCGCGGCCGGCCCCACGGTGCCGGGCTGGTCGTGGTGGCAGGCGATGGGCGGCGTGGCCACCTTGCCCTGCAGGCGCGCCACGTTGTAGTTGAACAGCCCTCCGTGCTCGATGATGCCGCGGGTAATGTCGTCCGCGCCCTCCGTGAACTCGGAGAGGGGGATGGTCTCGCCGCGGCGGATGCGGTCCACCAGGTCGAAGTTGGTGGAGGTCAGCACGCCCAGGTTCTGGCAGTTCTCGCGGTAGATGCGCTCGATGTTCTCCGCGATGACCACGCGGATGCCGGCCATCATCTCCGCGTACGGGCTCTGCTCGCGGCTGGAGCCCTTGCCGCGCCGCCTGCCGCTGACGGAGGCGACGAATCCCCCCTTCTTTACGCTGCCCTGCTTGATGGGGAACTCGCTGCCCGCCTTGAGGCCCAGGTAGGGGAATTCGCCCAGCGTCTCGTCGTAGTAGTAGCAGATGTACGCGGGCGTGATCTCGTCCGTGGAGATGTTGTCGCGCAGCAGCGCGCGCACCTCGTCCGTCAGCTCGACGTCCTCGCCCGCCAGCTGGCGGCGCACCAGCTCCGGATCGTCCACCAGGAACAGGACGCGCCCCTCCAGGCGCACGTCGGGGGGCAGCTTCTCGATGGGGCGCGTCAGCAGGGACGGAATCATCGCAATCCTCGTCAGGCGGCCGTGCGCCGCCGGTGAATTCGTCGAGTGGATCAGCCCGGGAATGTGGGCCGCGCGCCGCCGCCCGGCAACCCTCCAACCCGCGCGGCGCGAAGGCGTTGGCGCGCTACTCCACGTCCTCGCGGGTCACGTCGGGAAGCTCCAGCACCCAGTCCGCGCCGTACGCGGACGCGGGGGTGCGGAAGCCCGGCGGCGCGTTGCCGGCGAGCACCTTGCGCACCGCGGCCACGGTGGCGGCGGCGGTCAGCTCGTACGCATCGCCCGTGCGCAGGCGAGACACCGCGCGGCCGTCCGCATCGTCCGTTACCTCGCCCCAGACAATGGTGGACGCCTCCGCGCGGGCCTCGTCCCCCGGACCCGCGGCGCCGCGGCGAAAGCGCGACTGCAGGAACCGCTGCACCGCGCCCACGCGCAGCAGCGGCGCCAGGTACCGCGCGGCCACCAGCACGCGGCGCTCGGCGGGCGCCAGGCGGCGGTAGACCTCGAAGTCGGGAATGCCGGTGCTGTACCACGCGGTCGCCACGTCGCCCCAGGGAAAGAGCGTGGCGGTGCGCGGCCCGCGGCCGAAGTCCACCTGGATCTCCCTCGACGCGTGTGGCACGCGGACCAGCCTGCCGCCGCGGCGCACGATGCCGCCGCCGGCCAGGATCTCCACGCCCGTGGCCGCCGTACCACGCGAGATGCCGCCGCCGACGCCGTGGATGGCGATGCGCAGGCGCGTGGCAGAGGGCAGGCGGCGCTTGAGGTGCGCGGCCAGGCAGTCGGAGGGCACCACGTCGTACCCCGCGCCGGAGAGCAGCATGACGCCGCGCCCCTCGGCGAGGGTGCCGGCCCCGGCCAGCGCCTCGAACACGCTGATCTCGCCGGTGATGTCCACGTAGTGGGTGCCCGTGGACAAGCAGGCCTCCACGACCGGAGCCGCGGTGCGGGAGAACGGCCCGGCCGCGAGCAGCACCACCGGCACCCGCGCCAGCGCCGCACCCAGCGCGGCCGCGTCGTCCAGCGGAAAGGCCAAGTGGTCCAGCCCGGCCTCCGCCGCCTGCGCCGCCAGCGTGCGCGCGTCGCGGCCCGCCAGCAGCGGGCGCAGCCCGGCCGCCAGCGCGTGGTGCACGATCAGGCGGCCGGTGTAGCCGTAGGAGCCGTACAGCAGGAAGTCGCCGCTCATGCTCTCCGTCCGCCGCGGGTGCGCAAAAAAGGCCGGGCCTGGCGCGCATACGCCGGGCCCGGCCCGCGGTTCCGCTGCGGCGGGATCAGCCGAAGCAATAGCAGACGGTGGCGCAGCTCTGCGCGCCGGCGCACGTGCCCTCGCAGCCATGCCCGCGGAGAGGTCACGGGTGCGCCGGCCGGGCGACATGGCCGCACGCGACGGAGCCGCTCCCGGGAAGGGACCGGCTCCGTTCCACCCGTGCCCGGGTGTTCAGCTCACCCGCAGCACAGGCAGCGGCCGTACTGCGGGACCCAGTTGCCGCCCAGCTCGCCGCACACCTTGCGGCAGTATGAGTTGGTGCACGCCGCTGCCGGTGCGGGCGCCTGCGGGGCCGCGAGCGCCTGGGCGGTGCCGAAGCCGAGCGAGGCCACCATCGCCGCGCCGAACAGCGCGGCTTTCCAGCGGGAGGCGATCTGCTTCACGAGGACTCTCCTGGATGGGGGTCGTTGGCGGTGCGGGGCAGGCGGGACCAGCCGCGCGCAGGGTGGGCGCCGGCTCCGCCCCCGGCGGCTCAGCAGCACACGTCGAGGGTGCAGGTTTCCGTCTCGCCGGGGCAGCCGGTGGACGGCGGACAATACCTGGAGCAGAGCGGCCGGGTGGGCAGCGAGTTCCCGTGGACCGTCCCGCGCTCCGCCGGGTCGGCGTCCGTCGCGAAGCTCTCCACGCGCAGGTCGTCAAGGTCCAGCGTAAGCTTCTTCATCGCTCGGCTCCGTGCTGAAGGCACCCTCTCGCGCTCCGAGGGCGAGAATCGGGCGGCGGTGCCCGCCCGACATGCGTTTCCGCGTTACGGCGAAATACGGGCGCTTGGCATTTCGGTCGATCGTGTCATGTTTCTGCCGTTCAAGCCCTGTCGAGCTCAACTGGCGGCGGATGCCTTTACCAACATAGGCGGAAAACGAATTCCGTCAACAACGGCGTGTCGGCGGCTGATCCGCGGTGGACGGAACGCGGGGGATCGGGAGATGGACCGCGCCACCGGGCGAGCCGGCGGGGATCAGACGCCGAAAATCACTGGTCGCTGGTTCCGCCGCTGCCGTACGCACGCTCGCGTCGATCGTGCCGGTGAGTTGCTCCGCGACGAGCACGTTTTTGCCACCGGCGCCATACGGGCAGCCTTGAAAAAACTCCGGAAGTCTAGTAGATTCCACGGCTTGAGGGGCGTTAGCTCAGTTGGGAGAGCATCCGCTTTGCAAGCGGAAGGTCATCGGTTCGAACCCGATACGCTCCACTCCCCGGACGGCCGCGATGCAACGCGCCCGGACCGATCGTCCGTCCGGGCGCGTTTTCATTTCCGTATGCCTGCGGGCAGGCAGAGCCGCGGCTGGTGGCGGACGTCGTGGGCGGCAGCAGAGGGAGCACGCCAGCACAGGGCGAAACCACAGATGGACAACATGTGCCTTCCGCGTCGCCGATCGGGGCTGGTAACTTCTCTGAACCGCCATTCTCGGCGGCTCGCCGGAACGCCGTCCCTCCGAACGCGTGGGACGCCATCCCCCGATGGACATCCGCAATGCTCCGCGCTCGTTTCCGCCTTCCTTGCCGCCGTGCTGGCGCTCACCGCCGGCGCCTGCGACACCCCACCGACCGCCAGCGCCACGACCAGCACCGCCAGCCTCACCCTGAACGCGGCGCCTGTGGCGCGCGTGAACCCGAGCGTGCTCGGCACCGCGTACTGCGGCCAGCGGCGCGTGCGTGTACGACTACCGCTACGACGGATACGGTCGGACGACCCGCACGGGCCGTCGTGGCGGATGGCTGGAAGGAGAATGGTATGTGGCGTCGTCCAGCGCCACGTACAACGTGACGGCGCTTCGGGTGTACGAGAACTGCACCAAGGCTCTACGGGAACGCTCTAGGTGACCGACAACTCCGGCGACACGGCGATGGCCTGCTACAACTACGTCACCCCCTAATCCGGCGTCACAAAACGCGCCTGGTCCGGGCACGTTTGCGCGGTCTGGGGCTACGGGGTTTTACCCGCAGCGTACCGCGTGAAGAGATCCAGGCTGGGTTTCCCGCCACGCTGGACATCTTAGGTGGTCATCAGCTGTTGTTCGCGCGTCGTGTCTGCCGAAATGATCCCTTTATCCTCTTCCCACTCGCCAGGTTGACGGTGGCAGGCACAAAACATTGAGAGCAGCGCCGATCTTCCGCGTGCGCACCATCTTGGTGCCGCCCAGCCGGAGGCTCCGGTGCGGAACTCTCGCAGAGCGAGCAAAGATGAACACCAAGGCGCGCGAGGTACCCGTCAAGGACCGCCCCCGCAACTCCACGGCTCCCTGCATGACCGACCCGTTCTACCGCGCAAGTTCTACACTCCTCGCACGGCTGGCGGAGGCGGTGGATGGTCACCGCAAGGGAAAGGGAGTGTGTTTCGTGGGGCGCTACTGGTACGACGCTGCCGATGACGGGCACCGGCTCTATGGCCCCTTCGACAACTGCCGCGACGCACAGAAGTTCTGGGATGACAACGAGCTGGACCCCGAGGAATACGGGATCTTCGGCCCGTACTACACCAAGGAACTGGTCGATCCCCCGGGCGGCGAGGTCCGGGAAGTCGTGATCCGGTTCAAGAACCCCAACAAGAAGGAGATCGTTCTGAACGGCGACACTCACGACGCGGTGTTCTGGAAGCCCGCCGCGGTCGAGAAATTTGCTCTTCCGTACTACATGTCCATCGGCTCGCTGAAGGAGTGCCAGATTATTGAGCAAAAAGCGGCGGCGGCCGACGTGCTGGCTCACAAGATCGGGAGCGGTTCAAGCATCCTCACGGGCGGAGACGCGGCTAGAAATGAGAAGGGGATCGGCCTCTACGGCCTGACCGCCAATCAGACCGGTGAGGCGGAGGTGAAGCTGCTGAGCGGCGGGATCGACGAGGAAAGTTAGCGGAACAGCCCGCGGAAAACCGCTTCGTTACGGATGAAGGCGCGGTGGTGTGGGCGCCGTCTGCCGATGTCAGCCAGCGCTTGGCGGGCACCGGTGCTGTCGCCGAGCAACTGAAGCACCTGCGCCTCATCGAAGCGGAAGGAGATCCAATTGTCGTCAGAACGCGCACCCCGGCGGGCGGCGGCATCCAGCCGATCCTGGGTGCGGCGGCGTGCCTCGCCCAACTCTCGGCGAGCCCGTGCCGCCGCCCCGGCGCGGGCCAAGACGGCAGCGTGCAGCACCTGCCAGTGGATGGGCTGGTAGTCCAGGCCAACCGAGTCCGACTTTTCCGGCGGCACGGCCGCTTCAAGCCGCCGGCGCACCGATGCGGCGGCGACCGTGTCTGCGGGTCCGGCGCCGCGCGCGGCGAGCAGTAGCTCGCATTCCACGAAGCGCCATACGCGCGGGTAGTTGCGTGCGCCATCGCGGCAGTGCGTGCTGGCCACGTCCAGCCGTCCCATTGACAGGGCGCTCCGGAACCTGCGCTCCTGCAGCGCCATCCCGCCCTCCAAGTACGGGTCCACCCGGTAGGCCTGCTCAGCGCTGTGAAGGGAGCCCGTAAAATCCCCGCGGTAGTACTGCAGTTGGCTGAGTGCGTAAAGAGCCGATGCGCGCTCCTCGTCGAGCTTGAGGGCGCGCTGCAGATCCTGCAGCGCGTAAGAAACCATCCGTTCGGCGGAATCAGCGTACGTCGCCGCCTCCGTCAACTCCCATCGGGCCCGTGCGCGCAGCTCGTACGCGCCCGCGTTATCGCTCTGCATTGCCACCGCGCGCTCGGCGTGTTGCAGCGCGCGCCGCCAGTGGGCATGCCGCTCTTCCAGCGGGGTTGCGTTCCCCTGCAGTAGCGCGATCCAGCCGCGCTCCAGCACCGGCTCCAGCCACCGCGAATCGGCTCGCTCCGCGCGCATCAGCAGCGAGTCAGCATACGCCAAGTCACGCATCGACAGTGCGGTCCGGAGATCGTCGGCGAGGGCGAGCGAATCGACCGCCGCATAGCGCAGAAGCCGTGCGCGGGTAAACCAGCGTCGCGCTTCGGCGCTGCGGGTACCGCGTCCGGCGCGCTGTACCGTGCCGTGCATTCCCAGCCGGCGGCGGAGCAGGGTGGAAGCGCGGTCGGAGAGTGTCTCCTCCAAACGAAAGCCGCTCTCGGAGGTCTCCAGGGTGTCGGCGTCCACAACCACCCCGGAGAGAGGGTCGCTCAGGAAGAGCACCAGCCGATAGCGCCCGCCCGACTCCTCCACCCGCGCGGAGAGCGCCAGCAGTCCTCCCACCCGCCGGGCGACGGTATCCAGTGCTGCGCCCGCCGGCCAGTAGGGACGCCCCTCGGCTCCGGTGAGCGGCCGGACCACGCCGATCTTAGGTACGCGGCTGAGGGCGACTGCCAGCAAATCCATAGTTACATCGCAGGCCGCCCGCAGTGCGTCGGCACCCGCCGGGGCATCGCACCCCACGATGGCAACGAGCGAGCGCGGCTCCACCCCGATTTCGTCCGGTTCGGTGTCCTGCGGCTGGATGGCCAACAGCCAGACCACCGCGCACAGAACGACGGCGGCCGCGAGCGCACCCAGCCTGGCGCTGGGGAGCCCGCGCCTGGCGAGCCGCGGGTGGATCTGAGCTTTCCCCGTCCCGCCCCTCCTGGTGTGCCGTCGACGCCGGACGGAGAGGCACATCAGCAGCTCGGGCTCGGCGGTACCTGGAAGCGAAGCCGCGCCGCAGGGCGCACTTGTGACGCCTGCGAACATTCCCGCTTCTCGGGCTACGGCCGCGGTGGTCACGATGCTCCCTGGCTCGGCGCGGGTGCGGAGCACCGAAGCGCGCCGGGTAGCTTCATCAGGAATGCGGTCGTCCGGGGCGACGCGGCTGCCGCGATCCATGCCGATCATGAGCTCGACCATCAGCCCCTCCCGCGCGCACCACGCATCCCACCGCCCCAGGAGGGTGACTGCCGCCGCTGCGGCCGCGCGCGACGAGGCGAAGCGGGCCAGCACCGCGTCTCCCACCACTCCGTCGAGCATGCCGCCCGCGTGCTCGGCCGCGCGCCGCGCCAAGACGCCCAACTGGGCCTGCGCTCGCGCGCCTGTACTTGGCGCTTCGGTTCGCAGCCGGTCCAGGGCTGCGAGGGCGGCCAACCAGACAGTCGTGGAAGGACCAGAATGTGTCGGGGGGTCCACAGAATCGTGGTGCCGGACAATCTCCGAGCCCGGCGGGGGCTGCTCCGCGGGAGGAGCCGCGGCCGGTGGCGGGGACACCGGCCGGTACGCGGCGCAGCGGCGAAGCGCCTCCAGCGCCGCAGCCAACTCAGGCGGGGCCGGCAGCTCCAGTTCCTCGCGCAGCAGCGTTTCGTGGATCGCGAGGTGCTGCAGGGCTGCCGCCGGGTCGCCGACCGCCTCCAAGGCGGCGGCCAGCCGTAGGGCTACCCGGGTGCTGTAGCGTTCCTGCGCCGCCAACCGCCGCCACGCCTGTACGGCGGCTCGACGATCACCCACAGCCTCTCGCCGCGCGGCTTCCGCCTCCAATACGTGCGCGAACCTTGAGGCGAGGTAGGCCCGCACTTCCTCGGCCCAGCGTTCGAATTCGGGCGCATCCTTCACGACAAATCCGTCAAGGAAGGGGCCGGCGTAGAGGGCCACTGCGGCATCCGCGTCGTCCGCCGCCTCGGCGCGCCGGAACTCCTCCACGTCGCACGCCAAGCGTGCGGGGTCGATCGCCACCTCGTCCCCGACGCAGACGAACGGATCTTCGCCCAGTTCGCGGCGAATGACGGACAATGACTCGACAAGCGAATGCCTCGCGTCGGCAGGCTCGGCATCGGGCCAGAGCAGCGCGATGATCCGCTCCCTGCCCACCGGCCTACCACGGGCTGCGCCAAGGATCGCTAGCACGCCGAGCCGGCGGCGATGGGCGGAGCGGCCTTGCAGGGGAATTCCGTCGGCGGTGGTAAGCCGGGCGCCGCCGAGCAGGCACAACCGTGTGGTCATCGAATGAAAACGGTCTGTTGAGCCGAACGCGGATGATTGGTTGAGCGACTGGGTCCATAGTAAGCGGCGTCCGCGGCGGCTCCGCAAGCCTGGAGTTCGTCCTCGAAAACAGGAGGCCCACCCGTGGCGGCTCTACCCTTCCACGATCCCGTTTGCCTGCGCGGGTCCCGCAGCACGAACAACGGTGCTCCCGGCGACTGGCTCCTAGCAGCCTCCGTTCCCCTTGACGAAGCGCGGGAGCGCGTCACCTGCGCCGCGATTCCTCGGCTCGCCGCAGTCGCTCCTCCCGTGCGGGCCGTTGCGCCGCAAGCCGCCCAGCCGCGCTCGTGGACCACCGTGCTCGCCACCCTCGACGCAAATGCGGCGGAGCTCACTGCGCAGCCCGGAGTGCGAGGGGTCGGGATCACGTACCGGCGGCGGGGCGGCCTCTGGACGCCGGAGCCGTGCCTGGCCGTGTACGTTCGCCGCAAGCGTGCTCCGGAGGTGCTACGCCGCGCAGGAAGAGACCCGATCCCGCCATTACTGCGCTCCCCCTGCGGGGCCGGCGTGCCAGTTGACGTAGTAGAGACGGGAGACCTCCGTCGGCGGGTAGCGTGCGGCGCCCGCATCGGTAGGAGCGGGCTGGGCGCGGGGCAGCGCTGGGGAACGCTCGGTCTCGTCGCGCGCGACCGCACCGACGGGCGCAGCGTCGTTATCACTGCCATGCACTTGTCGGGACTGGCGCGTTTCCCCCCAGGGCAGGAACTCGAGTTCCATGCCGCCGACGCGCCGGCCTCCACCCCCGTTCGGCTCGGGCGTCTGCTCCAGGGCACCATGGAGGGAATCGACGCCGCAAAAGTGAGCATCGACCCCCCTGTGCGGGTGGACGACTTTCTCCCTGGTATCGGCCCCCTTCGGACGCCCCGGGCGGTGGGGGGGGCCGATCTCCAGCAGCCCGTGCAGTTCTACGGCGCCCGGAGCCGCTACCAGGCTGGGTTCATCACCGACGTGGCCGCCACGTTTCCCAGGGATGGCCTTCGCGGCGCCTTCCTGGTGGCGATGCACTGCCGGGATGGTGATTCCGGGGCGGTTTGCTGCGACTTGAGCGGTGCGGTGCTCGGCCTGTATGTCGGTTCTCTACGGGGCGACCGCTCCATCCAAGTGTTCTGCCCCATAACGGCGGTCCTCGACGCACTCGACTGCACGCTCTGATCCGTAGAATGGCCGCCGCGCGGTGTCCAGCGTCCTGGCGCAGACGTTCGCCGACTTCGAGGTCATCGGGCCGCTGCAGCCAGACGTCCGCTTCCACTAACCCTCAACCGTGAGGCGCGGATGAGAGCCCGCTGTCAACCTCCGTGCCGATAAAGAGAATGCCGTGACCAAGGGTAAAGCCTAAGTGAGTTCCCAGTATCTGCACGCTCACTCTTACGAAGGAGGCTCCATGCGGCTCTGTATCTTCGTTCCAGTGATCCTGGCGTTCCTCGTTGCAGCGCCTGCGGGCGCTCAGGACGTGCAGGAGCACCAAGTGGAGTACTCCGCGCGGACAGGAGCCGTGCGGGGCATTCCGCTCGTCGCCGGTCAGACCTACACGATTCAGGTGGTTGACCTGAACCCGCTCTGCTACGCGTATTCCGCGGAGTTGTCCGTCCGCGAGGAGAACGCGGATCTCTCTCGCATCATCGCGACGTTCGGTTCGTTCCCGGCGACGACGGCCGGAGCAAGCCCCGGTACGCCGCCTACGAACACCCCTCGGCCACCCCCCCCGCCGCCGCCGCCCCCGCCCGCGGTCGTGCCGCTCACGCCGGACACCACGGCCGAGGAGACGCCCCTCGAGCAGGCGCGGGAGGCGTTCGAGTCCGCTACCCGGGACCTGGATGTGCTCCGCTCGCAAATCGCGGCGATCGAGGGGCTGGTGGGGCAGGTCAAATCCCCCGCCTGTTCCCGGAACGCATCCTTCACCACGCTGGCGGAGACCTGGGACCGGCTGGGCCCGGAGCGCGCACGGCTCCGCTCCCACGGAGCCTGGAGGCTGGATGGTACGCGGAAGCGGCTAGCCGAAGCGAAGGAACTGCTGGGAAGCCTGCCCGCGGGCAGCGAGGCGGCCGGGCTGCGCCAGGAGGCCGTGACCGCCACGGAGGAGACCGACCGGCTCGCGAGGAAGTTGGCCGCGCTGCTGCCCGAGCTGGCGATCGCGGAAGGGACCATGGCCTCTGCGGTCAGCCAGCAGGACTTCCGGACGCAGGTATTCCTCCCCGCCGGCGCGTCCGCGGCGGAAATCACCGTAAAAGCCACGGAGCTCAAGCCCGAGAAGGGGAAGACGGCGTCGACGACCGAGCAGAAGAGCTCACTCCCGATTCGCAGGGGCATGAGGATCTTCCTCAGCATCGGGTACATGGCGAGCACCGCGCGCTCGAACGACTACGAACGGGCAAACCGGCCCTGCCCCGAGCCGGCCACGTTCACGTGTGAGACCGTCTACTCCACCTACGTCAACCGCCTGCCGGGCCAGGGGTTCGCCTTCTCGCCCGTGCTCCAGGTCAACGTGGCGTTCCGGGACGTGCTCCGCTCCGGCGTCTCGCTGCACACGAGCGCCGGTGTCGCCACGCGCTCCGTGAACGGCAGCTCCAGCCCCGAGTTCATCCTGGGAGCTGGTACCGGCTTCATGGACCGCTTTCTGGTGACGACGGGGGTACACCTTGCCCGCGACGAGACGCTCCTGCTGGGTGATCCAACCGAGGTCCGGCAGCGTCCTGTGTCCGACAAGATCACCACTGCCGACGCGGTGTCCGTGGTCTGGCGTCCGGCGTTCGTCACGACCGTGACGCTGCGGCTGTAGTGGCGGTCCGGGGACACCGGCCGGAATCCTGGAATTCGGCGACGACGAATCCCAGCGGGAAGCACACGCCCGTACCGCTCGACGGTCCGGGCGTGTGCGCGTTTGCCACCCTCCTGGCCTATCCCAGCGGGCAGCCCTTGGCGGGCCTGAGCCTGGCCTTTACGGGCGGGTCGGGGAAGTACTGGATGTCCTTCTGAACCTCCCTGGCCACCTGCTTTCCGAACAGGCGAACCACGATCTCCAGCGCCTCGTCCAGCCCGGCGGAGATGCCGGCGCCGGTGACGCGCGTGCCCAGCGCGCCGGGCTCCGGCTTCTTTGGATCCACGACGAAGCGCGGCCACTTGCCGTTCTTGCCGCCCACCGGCTTGACCGCCGGCCAGCGGCTGAAGCAGGGCAGGAAGGCCCAGTGCGTGGTGGCGCGGTAGCCATCCAGCAGCCCGGCGGCCGCCAGCAGCATGGCGCCCTCGCACACGGAGGTGACGAAGCTCGCGCCGGCCGCCCACTTCGTGATCGCGTCCAGGTAGGGGCCGCCGGGGATCATGCGGTTCAGCGCGGAGACGGCGCCGCCGGGCACCCACAGCACGTCCAGGTGCGGCACGCTCTCGAAGGTGGCCTGCGGCACCAGCGCCAGCGGCGGCGTGGGGTGCGGCGGCGCCGGCGTCTGCGCCTCGCCGAACTCGCGGGTGGTGACGGGCGCCAGGGTCTCGCCCAGGACCAGCACCGTCACGGCGCATTGGCCGGCGACGGTGGCGGCCATGTCGCTGAACACCTCGTACGGCCCGATCACGTCCAGCGGGTCCACGCCGGGGTAGATGGGGATGCCGATGGTCAGCGTGCCGGGCGTCGGGTCCATGGGAGTACGGAGTACGAGGTACGAAGTACGAAGTGGGCCGGCGCCGGGGCCGGCTTCACCGCGCGAGGCCGCGTCAGGAGGCGAGGGCGGGCTCCCGCCCGGGCGACGGGGCGTGGCGGCGGCGCCAGAACTCGTGCCCGGGCCAGCGCTGCTCGTCGGCGTAGTATCGGGCGCGGGTCTCCAGGTACGCTTCGAACTCGTTGCGGATGAAGGCGCGGTAGCGGGCCAGGCCGGCGTCGTCGCCCTTCGCCAGCCAGTCGCCGGCGGCGTAGGCGGCAAAGATGCCGGAGCGCAGGGCCTTGAGCATGCCCTGCGACGAGAGCGGGTCGAACGCGGAGGCCGCATCGCCCACGGCAATCCAGTCCTGCCCGGCGGCGGGGTCCAGGCGGCGCGAGCGGGCGGCGCGGACGATGGGCGCGCCGTCCGGGACGGCATCCGCCAGCGAGGCCAGGACGGCGGGTGCGGTGGCGCGCAGCAGGCCGTGCCACGCATCGTCCTCCTCCAGCCGCAGGCCGCGTGCGACGTCGCTGTCGGTCATGCAGGCGACGACGCGGCGCCCGTCCGGCAGCGGCGCCGTGTACCACCACCCGTCCGCGAAGGCCTCCACCAGCGTGTGCGGCGCACCGGCGCCCGCGGGTTGGCGGAAGAAGCGGACGAAGCCGGCCAGCCGGTCGTGCACACGCAGGCGCGCGCCGCCGTGCCGCCGGGCCAGCGACGCGCCCGCGCCCGTCGCGTCCACCAGGAAGCGGGCGCGCAGCTCCCCGCCGGTGGAGAGCGACAGGCGCCATCCCCCCGGCTCGCGGGCGGCGTCCTGCACGCGGGTGCGGCGCAGGACGTGGACGCCGCGCGCCTCCGCCCGGTCCGCCAGCATGCCGTCGAAGGCGCCGCGGTCCAGGTGCCACCCCACCGGGCGCACGTGGAAGAGGAACTCGTTCTCGTGCGGCACCGGCGCGCCCCACGCCGCGGCGGTGCCGTACGCGGGGTGGTGCCGCTGCGCGCGGAACGCATCGCCCACGCCCAGGTGCTCCAGCACCTCCGCCGCGTGCGGGGGCAGCGTCTCGCCGATGCGCTCGCCGGCGTAGGCGGACGCCTCCACCAGCGCGACGGAGAGCCCGGGGGCGTGGGCGCGCAGCGCGAGGGCGGCCGCGCACCCGCCGGGGCCGCCGCCCGCGACGGCGACGTCGTGCATCCCCCTCAGTCCTGCAGAACCGCGTACCACGAGCCGACCACGCCCGCGGGCGAGACGCCGCCGCCGCTGCTGGGGTGGGGAATGGTGCGGACGATGGAGCCCACCAGCGCGCGCCGCTGCTGCACGCCGTTGGGCCATACGGGGACGAGCCACCCGATGTAGTCGTAGATCCACTCGTTGCCGCCCACCACGCCCTTGCCCTGGAAGCGCACCTGCCCCGGGTTGCCGGACGACATCGATCCGAACAGGTCCAGCGACCACCCGTCGCCGCCGATGGTGCCGGCCAGCGTCTCCGGCCCGCCGTCCCGGATGACGATGGTGCCGAAGCCGAGCTGCACCGCGTTGAAGTCGGCGTTGCCGTCCTTGTCCAGGTGCAGGTCCGGGTCGTTGTAGAAGCTGCGGTAGGTCCAGCTCCCCACGAAGGGGTTGGGGCTCGGGTGGCTCATCCGTCGTTCTCCGGCGTGCGGGGGGTGTACTCCACGTTGGCGTAGGGCGGGATCTGCGGCGGCGGCAGGATGTTGTTGCGCATGTTGGGGTTCGCGAACGGGTTCTTGCGCACGAAGCCCAGCCGCCACCACTCCGTGACCATCTTGAAGTCGCCTTCCTTGGTCTGCGGGACGCCGCGGGCCCAGACCACCCACTCGTAGTTGCTCGGGTCGGGGCTCAGGGGGCCGATGGACTGGAACACCTCCATGGGCCGGTGCGCGGGCCACCACAGGCTCTCCCACTGGCGCTGCGCCCGCGCCAGCCCGGAGTCGCCGTCGCTGCCGGGGTAGAGCAGGTTCCAGCTCGGGTAGGTGACGTCCACCACCTCCGTGGAGCACTCGTTGAAGTCCGCCTGCCAGGGCAGCGCCATGTACTTGGTCAGGTCGCCCGGCTGCAGGCCCACGTCGAAGTTGTTGTCGTGGCTCAGCGACTGGCTGATGTACGAGCTGAACTCCGGCTCGCTGGGACCGGTGCCGGTGTTGGACTGCGCCGCCGTCTCCTGGAAGGCGTAGAAGGCGGGATCCGCCTTGATCCGGTAGGGCGCGTGGTAGATGGACGGGTTGCGCATGACCCACCCCACCTCGCCGCCGGGGCAGAAGGCGCCGCCCACCACGTTGCTCATCACCGCGCGGTCCAGGTCGCGGCCGGTGCGGTTGACCCAGCCGGCGTACGGGTTCCACGGGTCCGGGCTGTCCCACCCCTCGCGCTTCTCGTTGTAGAAGCGCCCCTCCGCCCACTGGCGCAGCAGGAAGTACTGCGTGTCCGTCAGCCGCACGAACTTGGAGGGCAGCGTGTTGCTCAGCGGGTTGTCGCCGTTGAGCAGCGGCATCAGCGGCAGGTTGTGCGTGCGCCCGTCGGGGCTGCCGCCCGCGAAGAAGCGGTTCTCCTCGCCCGGCTGGCGCAGCAGCTCGAAGAGGAAGCGGCGGTAGGCGCCGTAGGGGTCGTGGGTGTTGGCGGCGATGGCCTTCCTGCGGCACTCCTCCAGCAGCCGCCCCGTGTGCAGCTTGCGCAGGTGGTCCTGCACCGCGATGCGGAGCTGCGCCCCCAGCTCCCCCATCACCCGGCCCTCCTCGTCCCCCGCCTCCGCGGCCCCCACGGCGGGCGAGTTCTCCGGCGTGGGCGCGGCGCGGAAGCGGACGCCGCCGGCGTCGCGCGACTCCGTCTCCTGGCCGGGGAGCGCCGCCAGCAGCTCGTCGACGGCGGCGTCCAGGACGTCGCGGGCCGCGGCCAGCCCCGGCCGCGCGCCGGCCTGGCGGAAGGCCGCCAGCCAGGGGGACAGCCCCTCCGACCCCGCGGGCGCCTCCGGGCTGGTGCCGGGTGACGCGGCGGCGTCCGCCCCCGCGTCCGCATGCCCGGACTGCGCCGTGGTGCCCGCGTCCGCCAGCGCGTCGGGGGCGGTGAGCGGGTCGGGGCGGGCGGGGCCCGCATCCGCGGCGGCGCCTTCCAGCGCGGCTACGTACTCGGCCACCGCCTGCTGCAGCCGCAGCGCCGCGTCCGTGGTCAGCAGGCCGGGGAGCCGCGCGTCCAGCGAACCCGCTTCCGCGTGGGAGCCGGACCTGGCCCGCAGGCCGCCCAGCTCCGCCTGCGCCTGCTTTTCCAGCACGTCCAGCGCGGGCTCCAGCGTCTCCAGGAACAGCTCGCCGCTGCGCAGCTTCTCCACGCAGCGCCGCTCGCTCTCGCGCACGCGCTTCCAGTTGACCTCCGGCGGCACGGCCAGCTTGTAGGGGTCGAAGGTGCCGCGCGTGGACTGGTTGTGCGGAAAGTTGGACAGGCCCAGGATGTCGCTCAGGTAGCTGAACTCGTCCGGGCGGAAGAGGATGTTCCAGATGTCGCGGAAGAACCAGGGCCTGTAGTCCGGGTTCCACTGCAGACGGCCGGCGCGCCAGATGGCCAGCGCCTCCGGGTCCATGAAGTCCACGTGCTGGGGACGGCCGAAGGTGCCGCTCTGGCCGTACAGGTCCGTGCGCGTGGCGAACTGGCGGATGTTCAGGTCCTCGACCACCTCGTCCATGGTGATCATGTCCAGGATCTCCGGCACGTAGCCGGGATACCCGGTGACGACCCAGGCGGGATACTCCACGTCCACGAAGCGCAGCGACCCCTCCGCCGCGGGGGCGGACATCACCAGCCGCGCCATGACCGGGCCGTCGCTGGTGTCGTCGAACCAGCCGTCGTTGTTGGCGTAGTGGTCGATGCGGGGCTGGGCGATCTTGCCGTAGTTCCAGCTCCCCGAATTGCCGTACCCGCCCAGCACCAGCAGCCGCCCGCGGTCGTCCGTCTTCAGCTCGCCCAGCGTGTCGATGGAGCTCGGCTTGAGCTTGGGGGGAAAGGTGGGGGCGTACTGGTCGCCGCCGTCGCGCGTGAAGTGCGCGGCGCGCGCGTTCGTCGCGTTCACCGTGCGCGGGCCGGGGTCGATCATCAGGTGCCGGCGCGCCTGCTTGCCCTTGACGTCGGCGTTGCGGCGCGGGTGGTCCTTGGCGTAGCCGTGCTCGCCCTCGAGCTGCTTGAACTCGTACCAAGCCGCCTTCTTGTTGGCCGGCCACACCCGCCACTCGATGTCCACCAGCTTGCCCTGGTTGCCGCCGCCGGCCACCTGCTGGCCCAGCTCCAGCGGCCGCCCCTCCGGGCTCTCGTCGTCGTAGACGTACACCTGGAAGCGGGCCGCCTGGCGCTTGATGCGGCCCTCCTCGTCCTTGAAGGTGGTGATGGCCTGCTCCGTCTTGCCGTCGGGCGAGAGCAGGGCGTTCCCCTTTGCGTCGCAGGCAATGGGCAGCGCCGCCGGGGCCTCCGGGCCGATGTAGAAGCCGTCCGGGCTGTTCCCCAGCCGCGCGATGCCGATGGCCGGATGGATCCGGTAGATGGGGGTCATGGCGAGAAGGAGTGCGTGAGTGCGTTAGTGCGTGAGTGCGTCAGTGCGTGGGTAGTGCAAAAGTGCGGAAGCGACTGCGTGCGCGCCCCGTGCTGGTGCGCGGCGGAACACTCCCGCACTCCCGCACTCCCGCACTTCAGTCAAGAAAGTTCAGCGACACGCCCTCCAGCCGGAGCAGCTCGTTGTCCTGGCAGTAGTCCGCGCCGATGGTGACCAGCGTGATCTGCAGCGAGCCGGCGCCCTCCTCCAGCAGGCGGCGGGCGGTGCGGGTCACGTTGACGCGGTGGTTGCGCGGCGTGTTGTGGCTGCGCGGGCGCAGGTCGAACGGGCGCCGCTCCTGCACGCCGCAGTGCCCCGGCCCGCCGATGCACTCGCCGTGGCCGAACACGGCCAGGTAGCCCGCGTAGTTCGGGTGGTCGATGGGCGTGTCGGCGTTCGCGTCCGGCAGGTTCAGGAACACGCGCACGAAGCAGGAGCGGTCCAGCTGCGGCACGCGGTGCAGCCGCACCTCCGCGATGCGGAAGCCTGCGCGCACCGGCTCCGGCACCCCCACGGGCCGGGAGACGAAGCGGCCCACCGGCACCTCCGTGCCCACCGGGATCAGGCAGGTGCTCTTGACGTACTCGTAGCCGAAGCGGGTGATGTCCAGCGTGTCGGCGATGGTGTAGCTCCAGGGCGTCAGCACGGAGTCCAGGTCCGCCGGCACGCCGCCCGGGTTGAGCTGCTGCCACTCCCACCACACCCGGTCGATGTTGACGTGGATGGGCCAGAACACCGGGTCGTACGACGCGGTCAGGTTGCTGAACATGTCGCCGTTCTGCTGCTGGACGTACATGTCCTCGCGCGTGTGGAAGCGGCGGCCCACCACCCGCACCGCGCGGTTGCGCGTGCTCCCCGCGCCGCCGCCCAGCGTGGTGACGCCGGTGTCGGGCGCCGACGGCTTCCTGTAGTCGGGGTTCATCCCCCCCGTCCACAGGTGCATGGTGTTGTGGGGGTTCTGGTCCAGGAACCCGAACGAGTCGTTGTACAGGCTGCCCCCGCCGAAGTCGCGGAAGGTGCGCAGGGCCAGGATCTCCGCCATGTCCTGCGCGGTGGGGTAGTGGTAGTGGACCGCCTGGTTGATGGTGACCGGCTTGCCGTTGACCTGGTACTCCGCCGGATAGCGCAGCGGGTACCAGAGCGAGTTCTCGCCCAGCAGCGCGTCGATGAAGCGCTTGCGATGGTCGCCCTGCGTGTACTGCGCCGGCACCCCGTACTCCTTCGTCATCGCCGTGAAGAAGCGGTGCAGCGACGGGTAGTGCTTCCCCACCATCTTCCGCACCTGGCCGGCGACTTCCGGCGGCAGCGCGGGGTCGGCCCCGTGCTCCAGCCAGGCGACGGACGCCTCCGTCAGGAAGGCCTGGAAGGCCAGGGGGATGATGAGGCCCAGCTCCGGGCACTCCGGCCGGTACTGGGGCATGGTGAAGTCCCAGTAGGGCAGGCACACGCCCGGGGCCACGTCCTGCAGCGCCTGCTCGAACTCGTAGAGGTAGATGCGGTGCCAGGGGAGGAAGCGCTCCCAGCCGTGCTGGCAGTGGTCCTGGTGCACCAGCGCGATGTTGTTGTAGCTGCGCCGGTCCGCCGGCCACTTGTTGAGCGCGTACAGCTCGCGGAAGGCGTGGCGCAGCTCGTCCACCTGGTCCGGCAGCATGCAGTCCAGGTTCACCCGCTGGCGCAGCTCGCTCCGCCCGCGCCGCGCCTCGCCGCCGGGCGTGAAGACGCGGGTGACGACGGCTTCCACGCGCCCGCCGTCCAGCACCGTGCTCCCCGCCGCCTCGGCGGTCTGCGGCTCCGCGGGCAGGGCGGTCTCCACGTCGTCGCCCGGCAGCCCGTCGTCGATCCAGTCGCTGATGAACTGCACGTCGTCGTCGGCCACCGCCGCGCCGCCCCAGGGCAGGCGCGGGAACACCGAGCCGTCGTAGGGCGCCTGCCCGCGCAGGCCCCTCACCAGCCCGGACGCGGCGCCGCGCCCGGGAAAGGCGGGAAAGCGCGCGCCCGGCTCCGCCCCCTCCGGCCGCTCCGCCGTGGCCGTGCAGCCGCACCCGCAGCCGCACCCCTTGGCGGCCGCGGGCGCCTCCTGCGGCGCGGCGATCATGCGGACGCCGTAGACCTCCACCGTCTCCAGCCGGGCCAGCGGCAGCCGCCAGGGCCGCCCCACGCCGCCGTAGTCGGAGGCGCTGGGTCCGGCGGCGGCGTCCAGGATCTGGCGGACGCGCTCCCACCGCGTGGGCGTGTTCTCGGTCGTCACGTGCATTCCCCCGGGTTCAGTGCCGTTGCGGTGCGGTGGCGGCGGGCGGCGCGCCCGCCCCGTCCGCCGAGGCCGGCCGGGCGGCGCCGGCGCCGTGGGCGTGGCCGTGCGAGTGGCCTGCCCCGACGGTCCCGGCGGGCGGGTGCGGGCGGGGCATGTGCCTGACCACCTCCACCACCTCCATCATCCCCAGGTCCTCGTGGTCCAGGATGTGGCAGTGGATCACGAATTTCCCGGTGAAGTCCGTGTACTGCGTGTACAGGGTGACCGTGTCGCCCGGCGGGACGATCTGCGTGTCCTTCCACACCCACTGCGTCTGCCCGTCCGGCCCGTCGCGCTGCACCTGGAACGGGTTGATGTGGATGTGGAACACGTGGGGCAGGGGCGGCACCGCGTTGGCGGAGGGCACGCCGGCCGGGTCGCCCACGGTGGTGAGCGACCACATGTCGACGCTGTCCAGCGCCAGGTAGCGCACCCGGTCGTCGTCGAACGCCTCGTAGTTGATCTGGAACGAGTTGCGGCCGTCGTTGGGCTGAACGGAGGCGCCCAGCTTGAACACCGCCTCCTGCG
>DASTLD010000211.1:0-19698 GCA_035715345.1 Longimicrobium sp. | reverse complement strand
ACCGTCCGTGCGCCTGCCGCCCCCGTAGAGACGCCCCGCCGGGGCGTCTCTACCATGGAAATGCGCAGACCGCCGCATCGCGCGCGGACCTCCCCCGTTCAGTCCGCGCAGGCGGACTTCGTGCTCCTGGAGGCGCGGTTTCAACCGCCGGCTGGACCTCCGCCGCCGCCACTCACCACAACCGCACGCAACCCCTCCCGCGGTCCTCCGCGTCCTCCGCGGCTCCGCGTGAGACAAAACACCCTCCCCCGGAGCCGGAGGAGGGTGTTCGCGTTGATCGGTGCGGCGCGTCTATACGGCGATCGCCAGGTCGTAGAGATACTCGACGGGGCGGTTGGTGTCGATGTTCACCGCCGGGCGGAAGCCGAGCTGCAGTGCCCAGCGGCGGATCTGCTCGTCGTAGCCGCGGTTCCCCGTGCTGGTCAGCAGCCGCGCGGACTTGACGCGCCCACGCTCGTCCACGAGCACCCGCACGGTCAGCTCCTGCGATCGGACGCCCCGCGGCTTCTCCGGCGGGATCAGCAGGAAGTCCGTGGTGGGCGGCCGGATGCGGCTGCCCCCCCCGCCGCTGCCCGGGCCGGTGCCGGACCCCTCGCCGCCGCCCGTGCCCCCGCCGCTGCCGCCGCCGGAGCCCGGCCCGATGCCGGGACCGGTGCCGGGTCCCTGCCCCTGGTCCTGCCCGCCGCCCGCGCCCTGCTGCGCGCCCGCCGGCGCCGGCGCCGGGGGACGCGGCTGCGCCTCCTGCGGCTGCGCGGGCGGCGTGGGCGTGGGCTCGGGGGGCGGCGTCTCCTCGGGCGGGATCAGCTCGTCCTCCTTCACCTCGACCGGCTTCTCCTCGGGAACCGGGGGAGGCGGCGGCAGGTTCACGTACGACACCATCTCGCCCTCCGCGCCGCCGCCGCCGCCCCCGCCGCCGGGGTCGGGGAACACCAGCGCGGGCCCGTCACCGGCGGGGTCGCCGGCCATCACCTCGCGCTGGATGCCCCACACCAGCGCCGCCACGATCAGCACGTGCACGAGCGCCGAGAGGCCCGCTGCCCGCAGGGTCTCTCGCCGGTTGCGCCGCCGCTTGCCGTGCACGTGGTCGAACAACGTGGGTCCTCCGCTGGGGGGTGGGTTCGTCGCGGCCTTTGTACGCCGGCGCGCCCTGGAGGTTTCGGAACTGCAGGTTACAGGGGACAGGGGACAGGTTACAGCCTGCGACCGCCGTCGCCGCGCCGTGGCCGGTTTTCGCGAGTGAACCCGCTGGCTGTAACCTGTAACCTGTAACCTGTAACCTATCCCCTGCCGTTCAGAGCTCGATCTGCGCGCCCAGCTCCACCACCCGGTTCGGCGGGATGCCGAAGAACGCCGTGGCGGGACGGGCGTTGCGGCTCATCACCGAGAACAGCCGCTCGCGCCACATGGCCATCCCCGGCGTCTTGCTGGCGATCAGCGTCTCGCGGCCCAGGAAGTAGGTCGTCTCCATGGGCTTGAGCTTGATCCCCGACTTCTTGAGCCCCACCAGCGCCGACGGGATGTTGGGGTCCTCCGCGAAGCCGTAGCGCAGCACCACCCGGTGCAGGCCGTGGCCCAGCTCGTGGCACTCCAGGCGGTCCTCCTTGTCCACGGACGAGAACTCCATCGTCTCCACCGTCAGCAGGATCACCCGCTCGTGCAGCACCTTGTTGTGCATCAGGTTGTGCAGCAGCGCCGGCGGCGTGCCCTCGGGGTTGCCGTACATGTAGATGGCCGTGCCCGGCACCCGCGTGTACTTGTTGGCCGCCAGGTCCGCCATGAACAGGTCGATGGGCAGCGTGCGGTGGTGCAGCCGCTCCGCCAGCACCTGCCGGCCCTTCTTCCACGTGGTCATGACCGTGAAGAAGCCCGCCGCCACCACCAGCGGGAACCAGCCGCCCGCCGGGATCTTGACCAGGTTGGCGCCCCAGAACGCCACGTCCACCACCAGGAACCCGCCCGCCAGCAGCGCCACCTTCCACCGCGGCCAGCCGAAGCGCGTGCGCGCCACCGTGGCGAACAGGATGGTGGTGAACACCATGTCCGTGGTCACCGCCACGCCGTACGCCGACGCCAGCCGGCTGGAGCTCTGGAAGCCCAGCACCAGGCCGATGCAGGCGAACATCAGCAGCCAGTTGACCGAGGGGATGTAGATCTGCCCGATCTGCCGCTCGGAGGTGTGCTCGATGCGCAGGCGCGGCAGGTAGCCGAGCTGCACCGCCTGCCGCGTGAGGCTGAAGGCGCCGCTGATGACCGCCTGCGAGGCGATGACCGTCGCGAAGGTGCTCAGCACCACCAGCGGGTACAGCGCCCACTCCGGCGCCATCAGGAAGAAGGGGTGCTCCACCGCCTCCGGCCTGCCCAGGATCAGCGCCCCCTGGCCGAAGTAGTTGAGCAGCAGGCAGGGCAGCACCACCGTGAACCAGGTGAAGCGGATGGGCTTCTTGCCGAAGTGCCCCATGTCCGCGTACAGCGCCTCGCCGCCGGTCACCACCAGGAACACCGAGCCCAGCACCAGGAACCCCGGCAGCCCGTTGTCGATGAAGAAGCGCGCCCCGTGCCAGGGGTTCAGCGCCATCACCACCTCCGGCCGGCGCACCACCTGGTTCAGCCCCAGCAGCCCGAGCGTGAGGAACCAGACCAGGGTGATGGGCCCGAACACCCTGCCGATGCCCGCCGTGCCGTGGCTCTGCACCGCGAACAGCCCCACCAGGATGACGATGGTGATGGGCAGGATGTAGGGCTCGAACAGCGGCGTGGCCACCTCCAGGCCCTCGATGGCGGAGAGCACGGAGATGGCGGGGGTGATCATGCTGTCGCCGTACAGCAGCGACGCGCCGAACAGGCCCGCCAGCACCAGCGTCCAGCGGCGGCTGCCCGCGCGCATGCGCTGCGGCGGCACCACCAGCGCCGTCAGCGCGATCATCCCCCCCTCGCCGCGGTTGTCCGCCCGCATCACGTACGAGAGGTACTTGATGGAGATGACGATGATCAGCGACCAGAAGATCAGCGACAGCACGCCCAGCACGTTGCCGCGGTCCGGCGACAGGCCGTAGTGCTCGCCGAGCGATTCGCGGATGGCGTAGAGGGGGCTGGTGCCGATGTCGCCGTATACCACGCCCAGCGCGGCCAGCGCCATGACGTAGAAGTAGCGGCCGGTTGCTTCGGAATGGCTGTCGTGGCTCACGGCACCGGATGCCGGGGAAAGACGTGCGGGGGCCCGGTGCCCCCGCCTGCGCTCCTGCGCCGTGGTGCGCGCAATCTGCGGGCCGACCGACAGGGAATGGGGATCAGGGAACAGGGAATCGGTGGATTCGCGCGCGGTCAGGCGTCCGCGCTCGTCAGCGTTCGCCGTTCCCAGTCCCTATTCCCGATTCCCTGCCGTTCAAAGCTGTATCTGCGCGCCCAGCTCCACCACCCGGTTCGGCGGCAGGCCGTAGAAGGCAGTCGCCGGTCGGGCGTTGCGGCTCCTCAGCGCGAACAGGCGCAGCCGCCAGCGCGCCATGCGCCGCTCGCGCGAGGGGATCAGCGTCTCGCGGCCCAGGAAGTAGCTGGTGCGCATGGGCGCCAGGTCCAGCCCCTCCGCGCGCACCCCCGCCAGCGCCTCCGGCACGCTGGGCTCCTCCATGAAGCCGTAGTGCAGGCACACGCGGAACAGGCCGTGGCCCAGCGCCTCCACCTCCACGCGCTCCTCCGCCGGCACGTGCGGCACCTCCTCCGTCAGCACCGAGAGCAGCACCGTCTGCTCGTGCAGCACCTTGTAGTGCTTCAGGCTGTGCAGCAGCGCCGGCGGCGTGCCGTTCGGGTTGCTGAACATGAAGACGGCCGTCCCCGGCACGCGGTCCGGCGGGTTCGCCGCCACGTTCGCGACGAAGGTGTCCATCGGCAGCGTGCCCGCGGCCAGGCGGTCCGCCAGGATGCGCCGCCCCGTCTTCCAGGTGGTGAAGGCCGCGAACATCACCGCGCCGATGGCGAGGGGGAACCAGCCGCCGTGCGCGATCTTGGCCATGTTGGCGCCCCAGAAGGCCAGGTCCACCGCCAGGAAGCCGCCGGTGAAGAGCACCGTGGCCCACAGCGGCCACCGCCAGCGCTCCCGCTCCACCACGAACAGCAGCAGCGTGGTGATGACCATCGTCGTGGTGACCGCCACGCCGTACGCCGCCGCCACGTTGGTGGAGCGGCGGAAGCCCAGCACCAGGCCCACGCACGCCGCCAGCAGCAGCCAGTTGACGGCGGGGATGTAGATCTGCCCGCGCTCCCGCGACGACGTGTGGTCGATGCGCACGCGCGGCACGTACCCGAGCTGCACCGCCTGCATGGTCAGCGAGAACGCGCCCGTGATCAGCGCCTGCGAGGCGATGATGGCCGCCAGCGTGGCGATGACGACCACCGGATACAGCGCCCACGCCGGCGCCATGTGGAAGAACGGGTTGCCCACCGCGTCCGGGTCGCGCAGCAGCAGCGCGCCCTGCCCGAAGTAGTTGAGCAGCAGCGCCGGCAGCACCACCGTGAACCACGCCGCGCGGATGGGCCGCCGGCCGAAGTGCCCCAGGTCCGCGTACATGGCCTCGCCGCCGGTCACCACCAGGAACACGGAGCCCAGCACCAGGAACCCGCTCCACCCGTTGCGGCCAAAGAAGCCGATGCCGTGCAGCGGGTTGAGCGCGGCGAGAACCTCCGGCGCGCGGACGATCTGCGCCACGCCCATCACCGCGATCATCGCGAACCACAGCAGCGTCACCGGGCCGAAGATGCGCCCCACGCCCGCGGTGCCGTGCCGCTGCACCGCGAACAGCACCACCAGGATGGCGATGGTGATGGGCACGATGAACGGCTCGAATGCCGGCGTGGCCACCTCCAGCCCCTCCACCGCGCTGAGGATGGACATCACCGGCGTGATCATGCCGTCGCCGTAGAGCAGCGCCGTGCCGAACAGGCCCAGCAGGATGAGCACGCCGCGGCCGTTGCGCCGCAGCGCGCCCACGGGCGTCACCAGCGCGGTCAGCGCCAGGATGCCGCCCTCGCCGCGGTTGTCCGCGCGCAGCACGAAGACGGCGTACTTGATGGAGATGACGAAGACGAGCGCCCAGACGATGAGCGACAGCACGCCGAGCACGTTGGCCCGCGTGGGATCGATGCCGTGCGTGTGGTGGAAGGACTCTTCCACGGCGTACAGCACGCTGGTGCCGATGTCGCCGTAGACCACGCCCAGCGCCGAGAGCGCGAGGGCGGCCAGGTAGCGGCCCCGCGGGTCGCCGGGGGCGTGCGCGCGCGGGGCCGCGGTGGGTTCGGGAGGTTCCGCGGGTTCCATGCTTCACCAGGGGGAACGGAAAACGCCGCGGTCGGGCGTCAGGCCCGGCGCGGCGGACGCACAACTTCGTGCCTCTCCCATCCCCCGTCAACTGCTGATCTCACGCAGAGACGCAGAGGACGCAGAGAACTGATCTTTTTCTCTGCCCCCCTCTGCGTCTCCGCGGCTCTGCGTGAGGCTTTTTTACTCGTCCGTGTCGGACGCGGCCGCGACGCCGCGCATGCCCAGCACGTCCTTGACCTTGGCCTCGATCTGCGCGGCCACCTCGGGGTTCTCCTGCAGGAAGGCCTTGGCGTTCTCGCGGCCCTGGCCCAGGCGCATCTCGCCGTAGCTGAACCAGGCGCCGGACTTCTGGATCACGTCCGCCTCCACCGCCAGGTCCACGACGATGCCGTGGTGGTCGATGCCCACGTTGAACATGATGTCGAAGTCCGCCTGCTTGAACGGCGGCGCCACCTTGTTCTTGACCACCTTGGCGCGCGTCTTGTTGCCGACCATCTCCTCCTTGTCCTTGATGGACCCGATGCGGCGGATGTCGATGCGCAGCGACGCGTAGAACTTGAGCGCGCGGCCGCCCGTGGTGGTCTCCGGGCTGCCGAACATGACCCCGATCTTCTCGCGGATCTGGTTGGTGAAGATGACCGTGGTCTGCGAGCGGTTGATGGCGCCGGTCAGCTTGCGCAGCGCCTGGCTCATGAGCCGCGCCTGCAGGCCCACGTGGCTGTCGCCCATCTCGCCCTCGATCTCCGCGCGCGGCACCAGCGCGGCCACGGAGTCGATGACCACCACCTCCACCGCGTTGGAGCGCACCAGCACCTCCGCGATCTCCAGCGCCTGCTCGCCCGTGTCCGGCTGCGCCACCAGCAGGTTGTCCACGTCCACGCCCAGCTTGCGCGCGTACTCGATGTCCAGCGCGTGCTCCGCGTCGATGAACGCCGCCACCCCGCCGCCGCGCTGCGCGTTGGCGATGACGTGCAGGCAGAGCGTGGTCTTGCCGGACGACTCCGGGCCGTAAACCTCCGTGATGCGGCCGCGCGGAATGCCGCCCACGCCGATGGCGAAGTCCAGGTTGATCGCGCCGGTGGAGATGGCGGAGACCTGCACCCTGGGCGCGTTGCCCATGCGCATGATGGCGCCCTTGCCGAACTGCTTCTCGATGCTGCCGATGGCGATGTTCAGGGCCTTGCGCTTGTCGTCCGCGATCTCCACGGTTGCCATTTGGATTCCTCTGGTGGGTTGGGATTGCGGCCCCGCCGGGCGCGCGCGGTGACTACCCCGTGGCGGGGGACGCGTTCCCGAAGATAAGGCGAAAGTTTACAGCGTCGCGCCGCGGTGCACAAGGGTTTCGGGCGGCGACGTTCACGGCGGGAGGTTACAGGTTACAGGGGACAGGTTACAGCCTGCCAAAAGCGGCGAATCAGCTGGCTGTAACCTGTAACCTGTCCCCTGTCCCCTATCCGTTCAGCTGCTCTCGCACGGCCTCCGCGAAGGCGTCCGCGGCGCGCGCGATGCCGTCGTCGTCCACGTCCATGTGCAGCACCGCGCGCAGCCGCCGCGGCCCGAACTGCACCAGCCGCACGCCCCGCCGCTCCAGCGACGCCAGCACCGCGGCGGGCTCCAGCGCCGCGTCCGCCAGGTCGATCATCACGATGTTGGTCTGCGGCTCCGCGGCGGCCAGCCCCTGCAGGACGCCCACGCGGCGCGCCAGCTCCTTTGCCCGCCGGTGGTCCTCTTCCAGCAGCGGAAAGTGGTTGCGCAGCGCGTACAGCCCCGCCGCCGCCAGGATGCCCACCTGCCGCATGCCGCCCCCCAGCCGCCGCCGCACCCGCCAGGCGCGGCGCATGGTCTCCGCGTCGCCGGCCAGGACGGAGCCCACCGGCGCGCCCAGTCCCTTGGAGAGCGCCACCATCACCGTGTCCGCGTGCCGCGCGAACTCCGCCATGGCGATGCCGGTCGCGGCGGTGGCGTTGGGCAGCCGCGCGCCGTCCAGGTGCACCCGCACGCCGCGCCCGCGCGCCACCTCCGCCACCGCCTGGAGCTGCGGCAGGCGCATGATGCGGCCGCCCGCGCTGTTGTGCGTGTTCTCCAGGCACAGCAGCGAGGTCTGCGGCACGTACGGCGAGTCCGGGCGGATGGCCTCCGCCACGTGCTCCGGCCGCAGCAGGCCGTCCATTGTCGGCACGGAGCGGAACTGCACGCCGCCGAACGCCGCGCCCGCGCCCTCCTCGTAGTTGAGGATGTGCCCGCCGGCGTCGATCACCGCCTCCGTGCCGGGCCGCGCGTTCACCAGCACCGCGGTGGTGTTGGCCATCACCCCGCTGGGAAAGAAGAGCGCGGCCTCCTTGCCCAGCAGCTCCGCCGCGTACCGCTCCAGCTCCGCGGCGGTGGGGTCGTCGCCCAGGACCGCGTCGCCCACCTCCGCCTCCGCGATGGCGCGCCGCATCTCCGGCGTGGGCCGGGTCACGGTGTCGGAGCGCAGGTCCACGACGTCGTTCGCGTCGGGCGGCACGGGGCGGCGGTCGGGGGTCATCATGGCGCGGAAAGATTCCCCTCCCGCCCCCGTCCGGCAAGTGCCGCCCGCGCGCGTCTACGCTGTCAACTTGTCGCACGGGACGGCACGAAGCAAGCTTTTATTCCGAGCGCACCGGTGGCGCCACCGACGGCCCGGTTTCCACGCGGCCATGCACCCCCTCTCGCCATGATGATTGACTCCTGAGTCGCGCGACCGCATCGTCTACATCCCTCTCCGTGGCTCCCCGCCGGAGCGACCATGCGGCAATCCGCATCTCCCAGTGCGCGTTCCCCCCGGCGCGGGTGCCGCGACCCGCCGGGTCCCGCACGCGTCCCCTTCATTCACACACCCTTCGAGAGAGGACCGTCATGTCCCAGCAATCCCATGCATCCGCCCGCGCGGAGCCTGCCTGCAGGACCATCGAGTTCGACGACGCCGAGGTGATCAGGGTCGGCCGCGATTACTTCCTGATCGTCCGCGGCACCAAGCCGTGCGCCAACATGCGGGTGTCGCTCACGCCGCTGGTGTACATCCAGTGCCCCGAGTACTGGGGCATCGAGGTCATCGGATGCGTGCCGAACGGCATCTGCATCGAAGCGACCGCGCCCTACGTCGAGGCCATGTGGCTCACGGGCGTGATCGGCTCCCGCGGGATCGAGGTGATCGGCGCCAACAAGACGGAGCAGTTCGACGTGCCCGGCGGCTGCTCCACGGGGATCCCGCAGCAGGCACTCTCGCAGGGCGAACGGGTGCAGCCGAAGAAGAAGGGCTGACCCCGCGGGCGGAGGCGGCGGCGCCCGGCCGCCGTCTCCGGCGCGAGCGCCGCCGCGCCGCCGGCACGCGCCGCTTGCCCTCGGGACGCATCGGGGTGAGCTTGAAGGCGATCGCCACGATCGACGTGACACGCGCGGCGGCTTCCCAGGCGACGACCACCATCGGCAGGCGCGGTACCTTGAAGATCCCCGTGGAATGGCTGACGCAGCGCGTCGAGAACGCACCCACCTCGTACCATCGCAACCTGGCGGACATGGCGGCGCTGCGCATCCGCATGGCGTGGCAGAAGCTCAAGCGCGAGGCGGGCGAGGCGGACGAGGTGTGGGCGTTCGAGAACCCGTCCAACACCTGGAAGAAGATGGGCAAGCAGACCGGCTACGCCCTGGTGCGTGACGGCAAGATCGTCCAGAGCGTGGTGGTGACGCACACGTAGCCGCACGCATCGCGGCGGAAACGAAACCGGCGGCCGCGGGAGGGATCCCGCGGCCGCCGGTTCGTTCGTGCGACTCCTTGCTACCCGATCAGCGCGCGGCGGCCAGCTGCTCCACCGCGCCGGCCAGGGCGTGCACGCGGGCGGCGTCGGCGGCGCCGTTCGCCTCGCCGTGGAGCTGCGCGGCCAGGGCGCTCAGCGCCGACTGCCGGGCGGACCCGCTGGCGCGCTCGGCGCCGGCCAGCGCCCGCCGGATGGCTGCGATGCGCGCCGCGGCCAGGCCGTTGCCGCGCTCGAGCTGGTCCAGGTACGACCGCGCCACCGCGAAGCTGGGCGGCCAGACGAACTTGGGCTGCCCCTGCGTGTTCAGGTACTCCAGCCGCACGGACTTGGCGGCGTCGATCTCGTTCTGCGACAGGAACGCGCTGGGCGTCAGCTCCAGGATGTCCAGGCCGCGCGAGATCTCCGAGCTGACGATGACCCCGTTGTACCAGTAGGCGGACCAGGAGCCGCCGCCGGCCATGCGCTCGGCGTTGGCCGGCCCGCGGTCGAAGAAGGCGATCTCGCGCGGGTTGCGCGGGTCCGTCCAGTCGAAGACGGAGACGCCGCCCTGGTACCAGGCCTGGACCATGATGTCACGGCCGGGCACGGGGATCAGCGACCCGTTGTGCGCCACGCAGTTCTCCTGCGGCGTCTGCGCCGCGGGGAGCTTGTAGTAGCTCTGGAACCGCATCTCGCGGCCGCCCTCGATCGTGAACAGCGCGTTGGCGCCCCACTCCTTGGGATCCGTGGAGCGGCACTTGGGCTGGCCGCCGCCGCCCCACTCGTCGCTGAACAGGATCTTGGTCCCGTCGTTGTTGAACGTGGCCGAGTGCCAGTACGAGAAGTTGGAGTCCGACACCGCCGCCAGCCGCGTGGGGTTCACCGGGTCGCGGATGTCCAGCAGCATGCCGTAGCCCTCGCAGGCGCCGCCGGCCAGGCCCAGCTCGGGGTAGACGGTGATGTCGTGGCACTGCGTGGGGCCGGGGCGCGGGCCCGTGGGCGCGGGGCCGACCATGCGGTCCACGATGGACTGCAGCGAGGCGCGCAGCGTGGCGCTGTCCGCCCCCGTGGGCGTGCCGGAGCCGCCGCGCGCGCGCATGATGCTGTCCAGCAGCGGGCGCGTGAAGCTGGGGGGCGCCACCCGCTCCGTGCCCTGGATGACGGCGATGAACTCGCCGCGGGCGCGGGCGGCCGCGACCGCCTGGCGGTTGGCCTCGACGTCCGCGGACGCCTCGCCGTGGCGCGGGGGCGCGACCAGGCCCGTGAAGATGCGCGGCGAGCTGACGATGGCCGCCTGCGCCGGGTTGGCCAGCGGCACCTTGATGACCTCGATGCGGAACAGCGCGGAGTTGGGATCGTTCTCCGGCGTCTCGCGCACGCAGCCGGCCAGCTCGCGCGCGGAGCGCACGCCGGCGGAGCCGGAGATGTAGACGTAGACGTTCTCGCGGTCGTCCGGGTCCACCAGCACGGTGTGCGTGTGGCTGCCGCGGCACGTCTGCACGTTGCCGACGTTGCGCGGGTTGTTGATGTCGCTGATGTCGAAGATGCGCAGGCCGCGCAGGCGGTCCGTGCTCACCGTGTCGCGCACGCCCTGCGTGCCGCAGTCCAGGCGCCCGCTCAGCCCCTCGCCGGAGATGAAGAGCAGGTTGCGGTACACGGACACGTCGCTCTGCGAGGCGGGGCAGACGTAGCCGCGGGCCAGCACCGGACGGCTGGGGTTGGAGATGTCCCAGATCATCCAGCCGTTGTAGTTGCCCTGGATGGCGTACTTGCCGGAGAAGGCCAGGTCCGAGTTGGTGGCCCCCACGAAGCCCTCCGCCGGCTGCGTGCGGCTGAGCACGCGCAGGTTCCACACGGCCTCCGCGGCGTCGTGCAGGCCGGCGCGCAGGCCCACGCGCGGGTCCGGGCTGGGCGCCGCGGCGGACATGGGCGCGGGCCCGGTGCCGGCGGCCGGGGGGGTGCACGCCGCCGCGAGGGCGGCGAGCGCGAGGAGCGGCGCGGCGGCGGACCGGCGCGCGCGGAATACGGGTGGCATGGCGGCTTCCTCTGCTGGGGACGGGTGGGTCATGCGGTCCTTCTCCCTCGGGGCGGTCACGGCTGCGGCGCGGGCCCGAAGATCAGCTCCGCCAGCATCTTCTGCATGCGCGCGATCTCCGTCTCCTGGTCCACGTTCACGTCCGACGCGAACTTGAACACGGTCTCGTCCTCGCCGGCGCCGGGGTGGCTGAACAGCTCGCGCACCATCTCGGTGGCGCCGCGGTGGTGCTGGATCATGAAGGTCAGGAACAGGCGGTCGAACTCCGCCCCGCGCGCCGCGTCCAGCCGGGCCAGCTGCTCGTTGCTGAGCATGCCGGGCATGAGCGCCTCGTGCCCGTGGTGCCCCGCGTTGCCGTGGTACAGCTCCTCCGACGGCACCGGCGCGGCCTGGCCGCGGTCGATCAGCCACTGCCGCATGGTGGCGATCTCGTCCTGCTGCGCGTTGATGACCCGCCCCGCCAGCGTGCGCACGGACGGGCTGGCGTCGTGGGTGGGCGCCAGCCGCGCCATGACGATGGCCTGCGCGTGGTGGTGGATCATCATGGTCATGAAGCGGGCGTCCGCCTCCGTCCACGGGTAGCGCCCGCTGTCCGGCCGCGCGCTGGCGATGCGCGCCGCCTCTTCCGCGCCGACCGGCGCCGGGTTGCGCGGCGGCGCGGCGGCGGCGGTGCACGCGGCGGTCGCGGCGCCCAGCAGCACGGCGGCAATGCCCCGCAGGCGCGATGGGGTGGTTCCCTGCATCTCCCTCCTCCGGCGCGCCGGCCACGCGCCTGGTGCGTTGCTCATATGCTGGGATTCTAGCAGCCGGCGGGGCGTTGGCAAGCCCGCCCGGCCGCGGGGCGGCTTTCGCGTATACGGGTGCATGGCATTCGCCGGGAGGGATGCCTAGATTGCGCGCCGTGAACCCCCCAGCCGCCGCGGAGGCGCCCGCCTCCGCCCCGCCCGAGAGCGACGCTCCCGCTCCCCCCGCCGCGGCGCCCGACCGGCGCCGCTACGACCGCTCCATCGTGGAGGGCCCGCTGCCCCCCGCGGTGTGGAAGCTGGCGTGGCCCACCATGCTGACCAACGTGTTCGGCGGGCTGCAGGGCATCGTCGACCATATCATGGTGGGCCACTACGTGGGCTTCACGGGCAACGCGGCCATCGGCGTGGCCACGCAGATCTGGATCGTCATCATCGTCTTCATCATGTCCGTGTTCACGGGGATGAGCGTGCTGGTGGCGCGCTTCGTGGGCGCGGGCGACGAGGACCGGGCGGACCGCACGGTCTACCAGGCCTTCCTGACCGCGGGCGGCATCTCGCTGCTGGTGATGGCGCCGCTGGGCTACTTCGCGGCGCCGTCGCTGCTGGGGCTGGTCAACGCGGAGCCGGCGGTACGGGCGGAGGCGCTGCCCTACCTGCGCATCTCCATGGTGTTCAGCATCGGGATGCTGGTCTTCTTCATGACCAGCGGCGCCCTGCGCTCCGCGGGCGACGCGCGCACGCCGATGGTGCTGGGCATTGCCATGACGGGGCTGAACGTGGGGCTGAACGTGGTGCTCATCACCGGCGTGGGCCCGTTCCCCGCCTACGGCACCGCGGGCGCGGCCATGGGGACGGCGGCGGCGGCGGGCATCGTGGCGGTGTACGCGCTGTGGAAGCTGTGGAGCGGGGGATGGGTGGTCAGCTTTCCGCGCAAGCACGGCTTTGCGCCGCACTGGCCCACCATCCGCTCGCTCTTCCGCTTCGGGCTGCCCGCGGGGTTCCAGGGCATCGCGATGAACATCGGCGGGCTGCTGATGCTGGCGTTCATCGGCTCGCTGGCGCAGAGCGCGGCGGCGCAGGCGGCGTACGCGGTGTCGTACTCGCAGCTCTTCTCGCTGATCACCTGGACGGCGGTGGGGCTGATGGGCGCCGCCGCGGCCGTGGCGGGGCAGAACCTGGGCGCCGGGCACCCGGACCGGGCGGACCAGGCGGTGCACGTGGCCGCGCGCATCGCGCTGGGCGGCGCGGCGTTCATCGGGCTGTTCTTCCTGTTCCTGCCGCGGCAGCTGCTGGCGATGTTCGGGATGGACGAGCCGGGGGTGGTGGAGATCGGGGTGCAGTTGCTGCGGGTGCTGAGCGTGTCGGGGCTGTTCATCGCGGTGGCGCTGGCGTACACCGGCGGGCTGCAGGGCACGGGCGACACCAAGAGCCCGCTCTACATCTCCATCGTCTCGCAGATCCTGGTGCCGCTGGGCGCGTGCTTCGTGATCCAGCAGGTGGCCACGCTCACGCCCGTCCACATCTGGCTGGCCATCCTGGCGGGGCACTTCATGCGCTGCACGCTCTCCGTGCTGCGCTTCCGCCAGGGCAAGTGGCGGGACATCGCGGTGGACCTCGGGAGGTAAACCGCGGGCTCACGCGGAGACGCGGAGGACGCGCGGAGCCGCGGAGGGCATACGCAGAGCCGCGGAGGATGCGGAGAACTGCGGGACTCACGCAGAGCCGCGGAGGACGCGGAGAACTGCGGGAGGGCTCACGCGCGGAGCCGTGGACGACGCGGAGAACCGCCGGACGACGGCATCACGCCGACGGCAGCGTGGATCGGCGGCGGTGCGCGGGCGCCGGCGCGGGGGCCCCCGGCGAATGAATTCGCGGCTGGGAAAACGTGATGTCCGCCTGCGCGGACGGGCTCCGCGAGAGCGCGGGCCTCCGCGCGCAACACCCGGGTCTTCGCGCGTCGATCTCCGCGCGCTCGCGGTACTCTGCTCCATCCCCCTGCAGCCTCGCCGCACCGGTCCGGACAGAAATCCCGTATTTCTGCCGCGGGGCGTCGACCGCTCCCTCCGCACCGGCCCCCGGTCACACGCCGGCCCGCATCCCCGCTCCATTCCCTCCGCCGGTACGCGCCAGCGGAGGCGCCTGCCCGCGCGCTCCGCTCCCGCCGAAACGATGGGAAAAGTGATTCATTTTGTCCGACTCCGCGGACAGATAGCGGCCTGATATTCTAACTATTCTCTAGCATTTATATATATGCATACAAATTTCAGGCTGTCATAAAAACCGAATTCGTGCGTTCTCCCCTGCCACGCGGCAAGAGTGCGCGCGTGGTGTTCGGGGCAGGACCACCCATCCAATCGGGGAGGGACGAATGAGGAAGGCATTGCGACTGGTGCCCGCGCTCGCCGTTCTGGCGCTCGCCGCGTGTGAGGACGCGGCCGAGCGGACACTTGCCCCGGGCAAGGCGCCCTCGCTGGCGACGCTGTACGACGACGAGGCGGTGCCGCTGGCGGTGACGGTGACCGGGCCCAAGAAGGTGCTCCGCGAGTCCACGGTCACCTACACCGCCACGGTTTCCGGCGGCTCGGGGTCGTACTACTACAACTGGATCGCGCACGTCTGCTACCCGGAGGGCTACTGCCTGACCCCGATGAAGTTCGCCTGGGGCTCGGGGATGTCGTCCGTGCGGCGGCTGATCCGCGCCGACGAGGCCTCGGTCAAGGTGTCCGTCCAGGTGCGCGAGGACGCGGACGTGCACTACACGGGCGTGAACCACGCGATGACCATCGCCCCCGCGAGCTGGACCGACCAGGTGCAGGCCGGCGGCTGGGGCTGCATCGCGCCGCAGGACTACCCCTTCCGCGACTGGGTGCGCGACCCGGTCACCGGTGAGTGGGGGACCAAGCAGTACCGCCGCAAGTGCGACGGCACGCGCGAGTACCCGCCCACCTCGCCCTGACCGCGCCACGCTGACGCGAAGGCCCGCCGGACCCGCTCCGGCGGGCCTTCGCTCGTCCAGCGGGAAAATCTCCCGCGCTTGCATTTGTTAGAGAAGCGTACAATTGTATAGCACCCCAACGCCCACCCCCAGCCCACGCCACCATGAGACGAGCCCTGCCGACCGCTGCCGCCGTCCTCCTTGCGCTGTCCGCCTGCGCGGGCCCGGGCGCCGCGCCCATCGCGCCGCGGCCGGCGGCGGCGGCGGCAAGCACGGACCCGGTGTTCTACCCGGCGTGGTCGCGCAGCGCGGTGATCTACGAGGTCAACGTGCGGCAGTTCACGCCGGAGGGCACCTTCGCGGCGCTGGAGCGGCACCTGCCGCGGCTGGACAGCCTGGGCGTGGACATCCTGTGGCTGATGCCCATCCAGCCCATCGGCGTGCAGGGGCGCAAGGGCGGGCTGGGCAGCTACTACTCCATCCGCGACTACACCGCGGTCAACCCGGAGCACGGGACGGAGGCGGACTTCCGGCGCTTCGTGGACGCGGCGCACCGCCACGGGCTGCGCGTGATCCTGGACTGGGTGGCCAACCACACGGCGCACGACCACGCCTGGACGCGCGAGCACCGCGACTGGTACACGCTGCGTCCCGACGGCTCCATCTCCTACCCGCTGGACCAGCAGGGGCGCGAGACGGACTGGACCGACGTCGCGGACCTGAACTACGGCAGCGCGGACATGCGCCGCGCCATGATCGGCGAGATGCGCTGGTGGGTGGAGCGGATGGGCATCGACGGGTTCCGCATGGACGTGGCGTGGGGCGTTCCCCACGACTTCTGGGCGGCGGCGCACCGCGAGCTGACCGCGGCGAAGCCGGACCTGTTCCTGCTGGCGGAGGCGGAGGACCCGGCGCTGCACGCCTCCTTCCACGCCACCTACGCGTGGGAGCTGCACCACCTGGTCAACGAGATCGCGAAGGGAGCCAAGGGCACGGACGAGCTGCGCCGCTACTTCGCGAAGCAGGACAGCCTGTACGGCCCCGGCGCGTACCGGATGATGTTCACCAGCAACCACGACGAGAACAGCTGGCAGGGCACGGAGTTCGAGCGCATGGGCGCCAACCACCTGCCCGCGTTCGTGCTGAGCGCCACGGCCGCCAGCTCGTTCCCGCTGCTGTACACGGGCCAGGAGGCCAGCCTGAACAAGCGGCTGCGCTTCTTCGAGAAGGACACGGTGGACTGGACGGGGCCGTCCCTGGCCGCGTTCTACCGCGCCATGTTCGACCTCAAGGACCGCAGCCCGGCGCTGGGCAACGGCCCCTGGGGCGGCCCGCAGGTGGAGTTGCGGACGGACGCCGGCAGCCGCGTCTACGCCTACACGCGCACCCGCGGCGGCAACACGGTCCTCGTCGCGCTCAACTTCGGGGACCGGCCGGTGCGCGCGGCGTACACCGGGCTGGCGCAGCCCGGCGCCTACACGGACTGGTTCACCCGCGGGCGCGTGCCGCTGGCGGCGGCGGGCGCCATCGACATCCCCGCACACGGCTACCGCGTGCTGGTGCGGTAGCCGGGCGAGCGGAAGGCGGACGCCGGGCGCGCGGACGCGGTCTGCCTCTCGAGGGCGGAGGCCCCCTCCCAAACCCTCCCCCAACTTCGGGGGAGGGCTTTTTTCTGCCGCGCACCGCCGCCTGCCGTGGCCAGGCTGCCCCCGTAGAGACGCCCCGGCGGGGCGTCTCTACCATGGGAATGCGAAGGAATACGCTTCTCGAACGACACTACCCCGTTCAGTCGGCGAAGGCCGACTTCACGTTTTCGTTGCCGCGATTTCAATCGCCGGGCGCCCCCGCACCGGGCCCGATCGCTCGCGCACGGATGCACGCATGCATCGGCATGTGAGACGGGCTCCGCGACACGGAGAGAAGATCCTTCGGTCGCGCCCGTAGGCTGTTGCGGGGGAGAGGCTTGCGCGGCGCTCCCTCAGGATGACAACCCAGGGGCGCCGCGCCCGGCGTGGTGCACGGCGGGGTGCCGGCGCCTCCTGTTGTTCTCCGCAGTTCTCTGCGTCCTCTGCGTCTCTGCGTGAGTCTCCCGGGTCCTACTCCGCGAAGAAGCCCTGCTCGCGCATGGCGGCGATGCTCTGGTCGAACGCGGAGGTGACGGTGGCCAGGTCGGCGTCCGTGTGGGCGGCGCCGATGAAGTAGGTGTGCAGCTCCGCCATGTACACGCCGAAGCGCCGCATGTAATACGCGAGCGCGATGTTGGCCCGCACGTCGCTGCCCGAGTACTTCTCGCGGTACCAGCGCGGCGGGCGATGGCGGAAGCTCAGCGTGAAGATGGAGTTGAAGCCGCGCACCCGGCACGCCACCCCCCGCCGCTCCACCACCTCGCCGAACCCCGCCACCAGCGAGTGCGTCATCGTCTCCAGCCGCGCGTAGATCTCCGGGTGCGCACGCAGGTGCCGGAGCTGCGCCAGCCCCGCCGCGCAGGTCAGCCGGTTGCCCGCGAAGGTGCCTCCCGTGAAGGCGCGCTCCTCGTAGTCGCGAAACGGGTCGTGCGTGCTGCGCGCCATGTCCACCAGCTCGCGCCGCCCCACCACCGCGCCGCACGGCAGCCCGCCGCCGATCACCTTGCCCAGCACCGTCAGGTCCGGCCGGATGCCCGCGATGCCCTGGAACCCGCCCCAGCCCACGCGGAAGCCGGTGATGACCTCGTCGAACACCAGCGGCACGCCCGTCTCCGTGCACACCTGCCGCAGCCCGCGCAGCCACTCCACGTCGTAGGCCACCATGCTGGCCGGCAGCGGCTCCACCATCACGCACGCCAGCCCCGGCGCGGCCGCGCGGAGCTGGTCGAGCGCGTCCGGGTGGCCGTACTGGAGCACGAAGGTGCCGTCCGTGGCGGCCGGGCTCACGCCCGCGGAGCCGGCGATGGGCAGCGGCCGCTCCGGCGGGCCGTGCACGCGGAACCACGAGCTGACGGTGCCCTGGTCGGAGAAGCCGTGGTAGTGCCCCTCGCACTTGGCCACCGTCTGCCGGCCGCGGAAGGCGCGGCACAGCTTGACGGCGATCTGACACGCCTCCGTGCCGCTGTTGGCGAACAGCCCCTTCTCCGCCCCCGGCAGCGCGGCCACCAGCGTCTCCATCAGCTCCACCTCCGGCAGCGTGGCCAGCGCGCACACGTTGCCGTGCTCCACCGTCTCGCGGATGGCCGCCTCCACCGCGGGGTGCGCGTATCCCAGCACGTACGGCCCGTATCCCCCGTGCAGCTCCACGTAGCGGCGGCCGTCCAGGTCCTCCAGCGTGCTGCCGTGGGCACGGGCGATGAACAGCGGGTACGCCGCGGGCACGAAGTACCGGTGCAGGTGCGTGGGCGCTACCAGCGATTGGTCCGCCCGCTTCTCCGCCTCCAGCGACCGCGGGATGGTGGCGCCGTAGTGCTCGTCGAAGACGGCCTTGACCTCGCGGCTCAGGTACAGCGAGTAGCGCTCGTTGAACCTGCGGCTGGCCTCCCAGATGTCCACGTCGGGGTCGATCTGGGCCACGAAGCCCTCCAGCGACACCAGCGCCAGCTCGATCTTGACCCACTGCGTGGACTCGCGCGCGCGGTAGCGCTCGAAGATGCGGACGGTGTCGCGCGTCCACAGCGACGTGTCCCACTTCTTCCGCGAGCCGAAGTGCTCGCGCAGGCAGGCCACCATCTCCTCCTCGTACAGCGGCCAGCGCGCTTCGAGATACGCGCGGTCCACCACGAAGGCGCGCGTGTAGCGCGCGGCGGCCGTGGCCCACTCGCGGCGGATGACGGCGTGGTAGAACGACGCCAGCGCCCAGCGCTCGTCCTCCGTCAGCCGCTCGGTGATGCCGAAGTCGAGCAGGATGACCTGGCCCGCGGGGGTGAAGAGCAGGTTGCCCGGGTGCGCGTCCGCGTGGAAGACCCCGTGCAGGTAGATCATGGTCTGCATGGCGTCGATCAGCCGGTGCGCCAGCCGCCGCGGCTCGATCTCCACCGCCCGGAAGTCACGCCCGGGGATGCCCTCCACGTACTCCATCACCAGCACGTCCGGCCGGCAGAGGTCCGTTAAGACCTCCGGGACCCGCACGAACGGGTGGCCCTCGAAGTTGGCGCGGATGGCGGCCATCTCCTCCGCCTCGCGCGGCATGTCCGTCTGGCGCAGCAGCAGCGCGGACAGGTCCGCCAGCCGCGCGGGCGCCTGCGCGGGGCGCAGGGACGGCACGACGGCGTGGGCGATGCGGGCCAGCGCGCGCAGCAGGCGCAGGTTCACCCGCAGGCCGCGCCGCACGCCGTGCTTCACGATCTTGACCGCGGCGATGCGTCCGTCCGGCAGCACCGCGCGGTGCACCTGGGCGATGGACGCGCTGGAGACCGGCTCCGGCGCCAGCTCCGCGAACGGGAGATCGTCGCCGTAGGCCGCGCGGAGGATGCGCCGGGTGTGCGCCGGGTCCATGGGCGGCACGTCGTCCTGCAGGCGCTGGAGATGCCGGACGATGGGCGCGGAGACCAGGTCGGAGCGCGTGGAGAGCACCTGGCCCAGCTTGACGTACACCGGCCCCATCGCCAGCAGGAAGCCGTGCAGCGCCCGCCCGCGAGCGTCCTCCCGCGCGTCGCCGCGCAGGCCGCGGCTGCGGGCGAGGTACATCGCCCCGTGCCGCAGCCCGTGGAACGCGAGGGAGAAGAATCCCGCCAGGGAGGAGATCATCTCGTGGACCGGTGATCGGATCGTTTCGCGCGAATCTGCTTGCTGGCCCGCGATCCCGCGCCTAGACTGCGCGACGCCGGGCTCCGCCGGGGTGGCGGCCTCCGCCCTCGCGCCCGCGCCCGCCCGCGAGCCAGCCCCCCAACCCTCCCCCAGACTTGGGGGAGGGTGGACGAGTAATGCGAGTCCGGGTGGGGGCGCCCG
>DASTLD010000210.1:0-4991 GCA_035715345.1 Longimicrobium sp. | reverse complement strand
CGCGCGCAGCTCGGCGGCGACGTGCTGCGGGCGCAGGTGGAGCACTGGCGCGCGGCGCTGGCGGGCATTCCCCCCGCGCTGGAGCTGCCGGCGGACCGCGCCCCCGCCGGCCCGCGCACGCACGAGGGCGCGGTGGCGCCGGTGGCCGTGCCGCCGGAGCTGTACGCCCGCGTACGCGCCCTGGCCGCGGCGACGGGCACCACGCCGTTCATGGTGCTGCTGGCGGCCTGGCAGGCGCTGCTGGGCCGCTGGTCCGGCCAGGACGACGTGGTGGTGGGCTCGCCCGTGGCCGGCCGCGACCGGGCGGAGACCGAGGGCGTGGTGGGCTTCTTCGTGAACATGCTGCCCCTGCGCGGCGACCTGTCCGGCGCGCCCGGCTTCCGCGCGCTGCTGGGCCGCGCGCGCGCGGCCACGCTGGACGCCTACGCGCACCAGGAGCTGCCCTTCGAGCGGCTGGTGGAGGAGCTGAAGGTGGACCGCGGGCTGGGCACCACGCCGGTGTTCCAGGCCACCTTCGCGCTGCAGACGGCCCACCCCGGCGAGCTGCGGCTGCCCGGCGTGCGGGTGGGCTGGCCGGAGCTGGCGCACCGCATCGCCAAGTTCGACGTGTCGCTGGACCTGGAGCCGCGCGACGGCGGGCTGGGCGGGCGGCTGGAGTACGCCACCGACCGCTTCTCCGCCGCGACCGCGGGCGCCCTGGCGCGGCACTATGCCGCGCTGCTGGCGGCGGTGACCGCGGACCCCGACGCGCGGGTGGCGGACGCGGAGCTGCTGGGGCCGGACGAGCGCGCGCGGCTGGCGGAGTGGCAGCGCCCGCGGCTGCCGCTGCCGCAGGGGCCGGGGCTGCTGCACGCGGCATTCGAGGCGCGCGCGGCCGCGGCGCCGGACGCGGTGGCGGTGGTGCAGGGGGGGTGGGCGCTGACCTACCGCGAGCTGGACGAGCGCGCGGGCCGCCTGGCCGCGCGCCTGCGCGCCGCGGGCGTGGCGCCGGAGACGCGGGTGGCGGTGCTCCTGGACCGCAGCCCGGAGGCGGTGGCGGCGCTGCTGGGGGTGCTCAAGGCGGGCGGCGTGTACGTGCCGCTGGAGCCGGGCCACCCCGCGGAGCGGCTGGCCTGGATCCTGGACGACTGCGCCGCGGAGGTGCTGGTGGTGCGCGGCGCCGTTCCCCCGCCGCTGGCGGGCTTCCGCGGCCGCGTGGTGGCGGTGGAGGGCGATGCGCTGGCGCTGGCGCCGGAGCCGCTGCTGGGCGCGGGCGATGCCGTCCACCCGGCGCACCTGGCCTACGTGGTCTACACCTCCGGCTCCACCGGCCGGCCCAAGGGGGTGGCGGTGCAGCACGTGGAGGCGGCGGCGCACTGCCGGGCGGCCGCGGCGGAGTACGGGCTGGGCCCGGGCGACCGCGTGCTGCAGTTCGCGTCGCCCGGCTTCGACGTGGCGCTGGAGCAGGTGCTGGCGCCGCTCTCCGCCGGCGCGCGCATCGTCCTGCGCGGCGAGGAGGTGCCGTCCGGGGCGGAGCTGGCGCGGCTGGTCCGCGAGCAGGGGCTGACCCTCGTCAACCTCCCCACCGCCTACTGGCACGCGCTGGCCGGGGAGGCGGACGCGCAGGCGGCCGTCGCCGCGCACGCGCGCCTGGTGCTGGTGGGCGCGGAGGCCATGAGCCCGGAGGCGGCGCGGCGCTGGATGGCGTCGCCCGCGCGGGCGGTGCGGCTGCTGAACGGCTACGGGCCCACGGAGACCATCGTCACCAGCACCGCGGCGCCGGTGCCGCCGGAGCTGCCGGCGGACTGCCCGCGCGTGCCCATCGGCCGGCCGCTGCCGGGGCGCACCGCGTACGTGCTGGACGCGGAGCTGCGCCCGTGCCCGGTGGGCGTGCCGGGCGAGCTGTGCGTGGGCGGGCTGCTGGCGCGCGGCTACCTGGGCAATCCGGCCGCCACCGCGCGCGCGTTCGTCCCCGACCCGTTCGCCGCCGCGCCCGGCGCGCGCATGTACCGCACGGGGGACCGCGCGCGCTGGCTCCCGTCCGGCGAGCTGGAGTTCCTGGGCCGGCTGGACGCGCAGGTCAAGGTGCGCGGCTTCCGGGTGGAGCCGGGCGAGATCGAGGCGGTGCTGCGCGCCCACCCCGCCGTGCGCGACGCGGCGGTGGCGGCGCACCCCGGGCCGGACGGCGCGCGGCTGGCGGCCTACTGGGTGGGCGATGTCGACGCCGCCGCGCTGCGCGAGTGGGCGCGCGCGCGGCTGCCGGAGCACATGGTGCCCTGCGCCTGGGTGGCGCTGGAGGCGCTGCCGCACACGCCCAACGGCAAGGTGGACGTGCGTGCGCTGCCCGCGCCGCCGCCCCCGCGCGCGGACGCGTCCGCCGCGGCGCCGCGCACGCCCACGGAGCAGCGTGTGGCCGCCGTGTTCCGGGAGCTGCTGGGCGGCCCCGCGCCGGGGCGGCAGGACAACTTCTTCGAGGTGGGCGGGCACAGCCTGCTGGCCACGCGCCTGGTCTCGCGCGTGCGCGACGCGTTCGGCGTGGAGCTGCCGGTGCGCGCGGTGTTCGAGTCGTCCACCGTGGCCGCGCTGGCGGAGCGCATCGACGCCGCGCGCCCGGCCCACGACGGCCCGCCGCCGCTGGTGCCCCGCGGCGCGATGGACGAGGCGCCGCTGTCGTTCGCGCAGGAGCGCATGTGGTTCCTGCAGCGCATGGACCCGGGCAGCGGCGCCTACAACATGCCCGTGGTCCTGGACCTGGCGGGCCCGCTGGACGTGGAGGCGCTGCGCGGCGCGCTCACCACGCTCGTCGCCCGGCACGAGGTGCTGCGCACGCGCTTCCGCGAGGTCGACGGGGCGACGGTGCAGGTGGTCCAATCGCCCGCGCCCTTCCTCCTCCCGCTCGTCGACGCCGCGCCGGGGGAGCTGGAGCGGCTGCTGGACGAGGACGCGCGCCGGCCGTTCGACCTGGAAGCCGATCTCCCCATCCGCGCGGCGCTGTTCCGCACCGGGGCGGAGGCATACACGCTCGCGCTGAACCTGCACCACGCGGCGGCGGACGGCTGGTCGTTCGGCATCCTGTTCCGCGAGCTGTCCGCGCTGTACCGCGCCGCGGTGACGGGCGCCGCGGCGGAGCTGCCGGAGCCGGCGCTGCAGTACGCGGACTACGCGGTGTGGCAGCGCGCCTGGCTGCACGGCGCCGCGCTGGAGCGGCAGGTGGGGCACTGGCGCCAGAAGCTGGCGGGCGCCCCGGCGCTGCTGGAGCTGCCGCTGGACCGGCCGCGCCCCGCCGCGCTCGGCAACCGCGGCGCGGTGCACGGCTTCCGCGTGCCGGCGGAGCTGGCGGCGCGGCTGGCGGCGCTGGCGCGCGAGGAGAACGCCACGCCGTTCATGGCCGGGCTGGCCGCCTTCCAGGCGCTGCTGGGCCGCTGGGCGCGCCAGGACGACGTGGTGGTGGGCTCGCCCATCGCCGGGCGCACGCGGGCGGAGGTGGAGCCGGTCGTGGGCCTGTTCGTCAACACGCTGGCGCTGCGGGCGGACCTGTCCGGCCGCCCCAGCTACCGCGCGCTGCTGCGCCGCGTGCGCGAGGCCACGCTGGACGCCTACGCGCACCAGGACGTGCCGTTCGAGAAGCTGGTGGACGAGCTGCAGGTGGAGCGCAGCCTGAGCCACGCGCCGCTGTTCCAGGCCATGTTCTCGCTGCAGAACGCGCCGGACGCCGCGGTGGCGCTGGAGGGCGTGGCGGTGCGCGAGCACGAGACGGCGCACCGCACGGCCAAGTTCGACGTGTCGCTGAGCCTGACGGAGCAGGGCGGGGAGCTGGCCGCGTGGCTGGAGTACGCCACCGACCTGTGGGATGCCGCGACCGCGGAGCGGCTGGGCGCGCACTACCTGCGGCTGCTGGACCAGGCCACCGCGGAACCGGACCGCCCGCTGGCGTCGCTGGACCTGGCGGGCGATGACGAGCGGCGCGCGCTGGCGGAGTGGAACGCGGCCGCCGCCCGCCCGGGCGATGCCTTCGCGCCCGTGCACGAGGCCTTCGCCGCCGTCGCCTCCCGCACGCCCGACGCGGTGGCCGTCGCGTGGGACGGGGGCTCGCTCACCTTCGCGGAGCTGGAGGCACGCGCCAACCGGCTGGCGCACCACCTGGCCGCGGTCGGCGTGCGGCCGGGCGCGCGGGTGGCACTGTGCCTGGAGCGCTCGCCGGAGATGGTCGTCGCCCTGCTGGCGGTGCTGAAGGCCGGCGCTGCGTACGTGCCCGTGGACCCGGAGTATCCCGCCGACCGCAAGGCGCACCTGCTGCGCGACAGCGGCGCGCCCGTCGTCCTGACCCACTCCTGGCTCGTGGCCGACCTGCCGCGGACGGACGCGCGGGTGCTGGCGCTGGACGCGGAGGCGGAGCGCATCGCCGCGCGGCCGGCCGATCGCCCGGAGGGGGAGACGCACCCCGACGCGGCGGCGTACGTCATCTACACGTCGGGATCCACCGGCACGCCCAAGGGCGTCCAGGTGCCGCACCGCGCGCTCTCCAACCACATGGCGTGGATGGCGCGCGCCTTCCCGCTGGGTGCCGACGGCGCGGTGCTGCAGAAGACGCCGTTCGGCTTCGACGCCAGCGTGTGGGAGTTCTGGGCGCCGCTGACCGAGGGCGGGCGATTGGTCCTGGCGCGCCCGGGCGGCCACCGCGACCCGGCGTACCTGGTGGACGCGCTGCGCCGCGGCCGCATCACCCACCTGCAGCTGGTGCCGTCGCTGCTGGGGGTGCTGGTGGACGAGCCCGGGCTGGAGGCGTGCACGGACCTGCGCCGCGTGTTCTGCGGCGGCGAGGCGCTGGCCACCGTGCTGGCGGAGCGGCTGCGCGCGCGGGTGGACGTCGAGGTGGTGAACCTGTACGGGCCCACCGAGGCGTGCATCGACGCCAGCTTCCACCGCTGCGACCCGCCCCGCGACCCCGCCGCCGCGCCCATCGGCGTGCCGGTGGACAACACGCGGCTGTACGTGCTGGACGACGCCCTGCT
>DASTLD010000209.1:0-11607 GCA_035715345.1 Longimicrobium sp. | reverse complement strand
GTATCTAGCTCGCGCCCGGGGACACAAGCCGCGGGAGAGCCGCAGGAGCCCGCGCGGTTCGTGCTCTACAGTGGAGAGTTCAGTCGTCCGCACTAACTGAAGAGGTTATGCCGGGCTTCGATTTCGATGCTGTAGGCGTTGTATCACGGGTCCCGGGACTCGTCAGAATCATCCCGAGCAACAGCAGCCACATCACCAAGACGATAAATGGAATTCCAAAGGTGAGAACGGCGCTAGCGCGAAGTCGCCCGACAGGTCCACGTCGGGCGCGTACCGCAGATCTCGTCTTCGCGAACTCCGGGAGGTTCGTCTCGGCGGTTTCTAGGAGCGTCAGCACAATCGCTCTCTGGTACCACTGAACATGAACCCAGAATCCTGTGATCGATATTCCACAGATGGTCAGAAGTACGAGTGACCATGTCGAGACCGGTCGTTGGCTTCCGTGGAGGGCTGCGACAATGCCAAGCAGGACGGATTCGAACACCACAAAGAAATTCAACCGTTCGTGATAGATCGTATCTTCATGCAGCGCGTGCGCGAATAGCCGATCCTTCTCTTGATCAGTAAACGTGCAAGCTATGTTCTGGCCGCTCACCTGTGTGTCACTCATCCATTCCTCCTTTCTCATGGATATTACGGTAGCGGAGTCGGAGTTTACCGAGTTGACGTTGATGGTTGCGACTCACGCCCGCGGGTGGAAGGTGCGGTGGGTCTGGTGCAGGAAGCTGCGATCCACGTGGGTGTAGATCTGCGTGGTGGAGATGTCGGCGTGGCCCAGCATCTCCTGCACGGCCACCAGGTCCGCCCCGCCCTCCAGCAGGTGCGTCGCGAACGAGTGCCGCAGCGTGTGCGGCGTGACGCGCTTCTCGATGCCCGCGCCCTTCACGTGCTGTTGCAGGATCTTCCACACCCCCATGCGCGTCAGCGGCCCGCCGCGCGCGTTCAGGAACACGCGCCCCTCTGATTTGCCGCGGTCCAGCCGCGGCCGCGTCTCGCGCAGGTAGATGGCGATGGCGCCGATGGCCCGCCGCCCGATGGGCACCAGCCGCTCCTTGGCGCCCTTCCCGAACACGGACGCGAACTCCTCGTCCAGGTGCAGGTTGCGCACGCGCAGGTCGGTCAGCTCGCTGACGCGCACCCCGCTGGCGTACGCGAACTCCAGCAGCGCCCGGTCGCGCCAGGCCAGCGGGTGCGACAGGTCCGGCGCCTCCAGCAGCCGCTCCATCTCGCTCACGGACAGCACCTCCGGCAGCTTCTGCCACGCCTTGGGGCTGTCGATGCGCTCGCTGGGGTCCGCCACCACCTGGTTCTCGCCCAGCAGGAAGCGGAAGTAGGTGCGCAGCGCGGAGAGGTTGCGGGAGATGGACGACGGCGCCAGGCCCAGGTCCTTGAGCAGCAGGATGTAGCGGCGCAGGTCCGCCGTGGTGACCTGCCCCGGCGCCATCCGCCCGAGGGAGCGCGCGAACTCCGCCAGCCGGGTGATGTCGTGCTCGTACGCCTCGAGCGTCTTGTCCGACAGGCCGCGCTCGAAGCGGAGGTGGTCCAGGAACGGCCGCACCTGGAAGCTGGGGGGCGGCGCGGGCCGCGGCTCAGCCGTCGAGGGGTCCGTCACGGTCGGGATGCCCCTCGCGCGTCTGCCACCACATGAATCCCACGATCATCACCAGCACGCCGGCCGCCACCGCCAGCCAGCGCCCGGACGACTCCACCGCCGAGCGGATCGCGTCCCAGTTGCGGCCGGCCGTGGCGCCCAGGTACACGATCCCCCCGTACCACAGGCCCGACGCCAGGCCGATGGGCAGCGCCGCGCGCGGAAAGCTGAGCCCGCTGGTGCCCGCGAAGATGGGGACGATGGCGCGGAAGCCGGGCAGGAAGCGGCTGATGAAGATCACCTTGGCGCCGTGGCGGTCGTAAATGCCGCCGAGCCTGGCCATCTGCCCCGGCTGCAGGATCATGCGCCCGACGCGGCCGCGGAAGAAGCCGGTGCCGTAGCGGCGGCCCACCCAGTACATGAGCAGCGCCGTGCCCACGTTGCCGATCCAGACGACGGCGAACGCGGCCCACGGGTTGGCGGCGCCCTGCCCGGCCAGGAAGCCGCCAAACAGCGCCACCACGTCCGCGGGGATGGGCGGGACGATGTTCTCCAGCGCCGCGCACGTGCCGATCACCAGGTAGATCAGCGCCTCCGGCAGCCCGGTCATCCATGCGACCAGGCGGTCGAGCAGTCCTCCCAAGCGTGCTCCGTCGCGGCGGGTGGGGCCTCAGAGGCTCGCGTCGCGGCGATGGCGCGCGTGCAGGACGTCCTGGTCCTCGAGGCTGTCGATCAGGGCGACGGCGAAGGCGGCAATTCCCTCGCCACGGCCGATCCATCCCAGGCCCTCGTTGCTCTTGCCCTTGATGGAGATGTGGTCCGGCGCGATGCCGAGCACCGACGCCAGCCGCTCCTGCATGGCCGGCGCGTGCGGCCCGATCCTGGGCGCCTCCGCGACGACGGTCACGTCCACGTTGACGATCTGGTAGTTGCGCCCCTCCAGCAGCCGCACCACGCGCTGCAGGAGCTGGAGCGAGTCCGCGTCCTTCCACTGCGCGTCGCTGGGCGGAAAGTGCCGGCCGATGTCGCCCAGCCCCGCGGCGCCGAGCAGCGCGTCCGTGACGGCGTGCGCCACCGCGTCGGCGTCCGAATGCCCGTCCAGCCCCCGCTCGTGCGGGATCTCCACCCCGCCGAGGATCAGCTTGCGCCCCTCCGCGAACCGGTGCGAGTCGTAGCCGTGGCCGATGCGCATGGAGTACGAAGTACGAGGTACGGAGTACGAAGTGGGGTGGTGCGCGAGGCGTGCTGCGTCACATGCGGAAAGAGCCCCCTCCCCCCTGCCCCTCTCCCCCGCGGAGCGGGAGAGGGGGGTGCCTGCGGAGGCCCGCGCTCGGTGCGCTCGTCCTCACGAGCGAGCACCTGCGACAGTCTCCACCAAGCGCGACGTTGTCATCCTGAGGGAGCGCCGCGCCGGTCCCTGCCCTGCCACCACCCTCCGAGCGCGACCGAAGGATCTTGCCCGCCCACGCGCACGGCCTCGCATCGCGCACCACCGGCGGCCATGCAGTCGGCGCAGGCCGACTTCGTGTTGTCTCAGCCGCGATTTCAATCGCCGGGCGGCCCGTGCGCCGGACATGGCCGCGCACACCGGCGTTCGCATGCGAGTCGCCCGCCATCACCCGACGGCCCCGTGCGCCGGCCATCGTGCGTCTGGCGACCCGCCTCGCGTGCGCGGAGGCCCCCTCCCCGGCTCGTTCCTCGCCGACCCTCCTCCAACTTCGGGGGAGGGTTGGTCGATGATGGGGTTTCCCGCGCGGCGCGACCACCTCGCCGGCGGTTGAAACCGCGCCTCCACCGGCACGAAGTCCGCCTGCGCGGACTGCACCCGGGCATCGGTGCAAGATGCCGGCGCCGGCTCATTCGGACATCGAGACGCCCCGCCGGGGCGTCTCTACCATGGGGAATGCGCGGTCCCCCGCCCCACACACGGCACTATCCCGTTCAGTCCGCGCAGGCGGACTTCACGTTTTCGTTGCCGCGATTTCAATCGCCAGGCCGCCTGCGCGCCGGCCTCGGCGCAGCGCAACAGAATACCGGGGCACGGCATCCCCAGCAATCCGGCTCGGTGCGGCAGGATATCATCCACCGCGTGGCGCGGCGCGCGTCCGCGGGGTAGCTTCGGCGCCATGAGCCAATCCCCCGCCCCTCCGCCTGTGAATCGCACCATCGAGCTGCACCCGGACGAGATGCGCGCGCTCGGCTACCGCGTCGTGGACACGATCGTGGAGCACCTGTCCGGGCTCCCGGACCGGCCGGTGGCGCGCATGTCCACGCGCGCGGAGCTGGAGACGCGCCTGCGCGAGCCGCCGCCCGAGCAGGGCCGCGCCTGGAGCGACGTCCTGGACCGTGTCCGCCGCGACGTGCTCGGGCCCATGACGCCCGTCACGCACCCGCGCTTCTTCGCGTACGTGCCCAGCCCCGGCAACTTCGTCGGGGCGATGGCGGACGCGCTGGTGTCGGGGCTCAACCCGTTCGCGGGGGCGTGGGTCACCGCGTCCGGCGCCGCGGAGGTGGAGCTGGTGACGGTGGACTGGCTGCGGCAACTCTGCGGCCTGCCCGCCGGCGCCGGCGGCGCGTTCGTCAGCGGCGGGTCCATGGCCAACCTCACCGCGCTGGCCGTCGCGCGCCACCAGCGCCTCGGCGACGACTTCGGCCGCGCGGTGGTCTACTGCTCGGACCAGGCGCACTCGTCGGTCCAGCGCGGCGCGCGCGTGCTGGGCTTCCGCGCTGACCAGGTGCGCACGCTCGCGTCGGACGACGCCTATCGCCTGCCGCCGGACGCGCTGGCCGCCGCGGTGGACCAGGACCGCGCCGCGGGGCGGACGCCGTTCTGCGTCGTCGCCAGCGCGGGCACCACCAACACCGGCGCCGTCGATCCGCTGGCGGACATCGCCCGCATCTGCCGCGCGCGGGGGCTGTGGCTGCACGTGGACGGCGCGTACGGTGCCGCCGCGGCCATCACCCCGGCCGGCGCCGCGCTGCTGGAGGGGATGGGCGACGCGGACTCCATCACCCTCGATCCCCACAAGTGGCTTTTCCAGCCGTTCGAGTGCGGCTGCGTACTGGTCCGCCAGGCGGTGCACCTCAAGGACGCCTTCCGCCTGGTCCCCGAGTACCTGCGCGACTCCGACCTCTCCACGGAGGAGGTCAACTTCCGCGACTGGGGCGTGCAGCTCACGCGCGACTTCAAGGCGCTCAAGCTGTGGATGACGGTCCAGGTCTTCGGGATGGAGGCGATACGCGCCGCGGTGGACTGGGGCATCCACCTGGCGGAGGCGGCCGAGCGGGAGCTGCGGGCGATGGAGGGATGGGAGATCGCGACGCCCGCGCAGCTCGGCATCGTCACCTTCCGCCACGTCGCGCGGGGGATGGGCGATGGGGGGACGGACGACCACCAGCGCGCGATTGCCGCGGCGCTGCTGCGCGACGGCTACGCGATGCTGAGCACCACCGAGCTGCGCGGCCGCGCCGTCCTGCGCCTGTGCACCATCAACCCGCGCACCACGGAGGACGACGTGCGCGGCACCGTGCGCCACCTGGACGGCATCGCCCGCGGGGTGCGGACGGAGGGCGGGCGATGAGGCTGTGGATCGACGCCGACGCGGCGCCGCGGGACGTGAAGGAGATCGTGTTCCGCGCGGCCAAGCGGCTGGAGATGCAGACGGTGCTGGTGGCCAACCAGCGGATGCCGGTGCCGCCCGGCAACCCATTCGTGACCGCGGTGCGCGTGGAGGGCGGCCCCGACGTCGCGGACCGCCACATCGCGGACACCGCCGCGCCCGGCGACGTGGCGGTGACCGCGGACATCCCGCTGGCCGCCGCGCTGGTGGACAAGGGCGTGCGCGTCATCGACCCGCGCGGCGAGGAGTACACGCCGGACAACGTGGCCGAGCGCCTGTCCGTGCGCGACTTCATGGATTCGCTCCGCGGCGCCGGCGTCGAGACCGGCGGCTCCCGCCCCTACGGCCCCAAGGACAAGCAGGCCTTCGCCGCCTCGCTCGACCGCGTGCTCACCCGCGCCCTGCGGGACGCGGCGAAGTAGCCGGCGCCGTCACTTGCAGCGGTACGCGTACGCGGCCGCGCTGCCCAGCACGTACACGCGGTCGCCATGCCGGGCAAAGCGCGACGTGGGGAAGTCGTGCTGGTCGACGGGGGACTGGTACAGCACGCGCCCGGTCCGCCGGTCCAGCACCGAGAGCCCCAGCCAGGTGACGAAGATCTGATCGTCGCAGACGACGAACGCGTTGTTGCTCGCCGGCGTGTGCGTCTTCCAGATGATCCGCCCGGTCTGCAGCTCCACGGCGTAGACGTACTCGTCGTTCGAGGCCAGGTACGCCACGTCGCCCACCGCCACGGGCGCCTGGACGGGGCCCACGAAGCCCGGCGCGCTCTCCACGCGCCACACCTCCTGGCCCGTGAAGCGGTCGACGGCAAAGAACGACGACCCGTGGAGGTCGCTGGCCAGCAGGAGCCGGCCGGCCACGGTGAGCGCGGAGCTGACGCTGCGCAGCTGCGAGCCGTTGCCGCTGCGGTAGCGCCAGAGCTCGCGCCCCGTCGTCCGGTCCAGCGCCACGATCCAACCATTCGAGATGTATCCGTTGGCGGCAGTGTACTCTCGCGCCGCGGCGTAGACGGTGTCGCCGCTCACGCTGACGCCCTTGACGATGCCCGTGTATTGCCAGTCAGGGCCAATATCCGTGCTCCACAGCAGCGCCCCCGTCGCCTGGTCGAGCGCGTACACGCGGTGTGACCAGGTCCCGAAGTAGAACGCGTGCTCGTCCGCCGTGCTTTCCCCGTGGGATGCCTGCTCGTCCGGCGTAAAGCGCCACAACTCCGCGCCGGTCTCCGCGTCCAGCGCGAACGCGATGTTCTCCGCCGCGAACACCCGCCCGTTCCGGAGCACCGCGTTGCTGGGGATGTAGCGGTCCAGCGAGTACGTCCAGACGATTTCCCCCGTGTGCGCCGAGAATGTGACCATTCCGCCGGCGATCGCGTACAGGCGCTCGCCGTCGGCTGCCGGGGTCTGGTCCGACGTGCTGTACCGCACCGCGAGCGGAGTGCGCCAGATGACCTCCGGCGCTTTGCCGCGTCCGGCACCGGTCACATCCCCGCATGCAACGAAAGCGACCAGCACGAACGCGAGCGCAAAGCCCTTTTTCACCATACCTGCCTCGGTGTGACCTCCATGTACTCATCGAGCGCGGTCCGCAGCCGCGTGCGGGTGTGCGTGCTCCTCGTCTCGCCCACGTGCGAGTCCCCGTTCGGGATGCTCAGGTTCTCGGTCGCGTTGGGGTAGATCTGCGAGCTGCCGGGGACGATGCCGTCCGTCTTGCCCCACCGCGCGGTCATGAAGTTCCACAGCAGATCGGTTGCCAGCATCCCGGCGGCGCGGGTGGCGCAGCGCGCGGCCGTACCGGTGAAGCCGATCAGCCATCCCACCACGCCGCAGGCCGTGTTGGTCAGGAAGGCCGCGTTCGCCCCCTTCACCCACTTCGGTCCGCCGTACTGGGGATCGGGCCCGTACAGGTTGTCCCCGAGCAGCCGCCATTCGACCCAGAGCTTCTTCGGGAAGTGCTGGATTCCGACGCGGAGAAAGCCCTCGGGCTGGCTGTTCAGCTCCTGCTGGAAGGCGCTGCCCGGCTTGAGGTCCTCGAACACCGGCTGCGTCAGGCTGAATCCGTACGACGCCAGGACCGTGATGCCGGACGCGAACTGCGCGAGCTTGGGGCAGCCGAAGGAGCTGCGGACGCTGCACCCGGAAGCGGCGAGCGCGGTGACGGCGGTCATGGACCCGAACACCGCGGTGTTCGACGCCTTGGTGATCGGGGCGCCGTGGTGGGGCGTCCCGACGGTGACCACGCCGTGCACGTAGCCGCCCACGCGCTGCGCCACGTGCCGGGAGATCAGCCCCCCCTGGCTGTGCCCGATCAGCACCCATCCCAGGCGCCCCGTCTGCCACAGCCGGTTCTTGAGCGCCCCGGCCTGGTGCTCCAGGCGCGCGTTGGAGTCCAGGCTCGGCGCCAGCGTGCACCCCAGGTAGAAGTCGCTCCGCATCCAGGGGATCATGCGCCCCCACGTCGCGGCGCTGCTGTAGATGCCGTGCTGGAACACCACGTCGCGGCCGGCGGGGTCCGCGCCCTCGCACGAGTCGTAGCTCGGCGGGGGCGGGGTGCCGCCGCCGCCGTCCGGCGGGGGATCGTTGGGGTCGGACGCGGTGCAGTCGGGGGCGTCCACCGGGCAGTTGTCCACCGGCAGGTCGCCGTCCAGCGAGCGCGCGGGAGCCCCCGCGGCCTGCGCACGCTCGCGCAGCACCCGCCGCTCCGCGTCCTTCCGCGCGTTCACGGACCAGGTGACGTTGCGCAGCTGCGTGGTCTGCCGCACCGTCATCCGGCCGCGGGCGGTCTCGGCGCGCGTCTCCACCTCGAGCTGCTCCAGCACGTACTTGTCGCGGCGCGGTGCGTAGCGGCGCGAGACGCGGGTCTCCTGCCGGCCGGCGGACTCCGGCGGCCCGGGCGCGTGCGCGGGAAGGGTCTCGGCGCTCCGCGTCGTGATCAGCACCCGGCCGCCGGCCATGCGCTCCACGCGGGTGGTGGCCCCCGGCACGTCCGGGATCCCCAGCCGCTGCGCGGACACGCGGTTGGTGCTCACGTACTCCACGTCCTGGCGGTCCACGATCATCCCCGCCGTGACCTGCGCGCCGGCCAGGGAGCCCAGCTCGCCCAGCGGGGCCTCGGCCACGTCGGACTCCTGCGCGGCCACGGTCACCTCGCCGTCGTAGCCGTGGCCGGTCACCTGGTCCCCGACCACCTGGATCTGGCGCGTCTCGTCCACCGGCTGCTCGTAGGGGTCCTGCGCCGGCTGCTGGTGGTACTCGTTCACCCGCACCGTGCCGTACGCGTCGTATCCCGCCTCCGTGTGCAGCACCTCCGCCGGCTGCGCCAGCGTGATCTCGCTGGCCGGCTGCACCGTGGCGGCGTCCACCACCGGCTCCGCCAGCGAGACGTAGGTGATATGCTCGCGCGTGGCGTCGTAGGTGACCCAGGTGTCCGACGGATCGATGGCGTTGTCCACCGGCTGGTTGATGCCGGCGGGAAAGGCTGGCGCCGCGAGGCGGGGACCGGGCTGGACGGGCGATTCGTCGCGGCACGCGGCAAGGCCGAGCACGGCACACACGGCGGCGAGCGCCGTCGGACGGAGAGCGATTCGGGGCATGGGAACCTGCGGGACTTCGAGGCGGGAGAGGAACAGATGTAGTCGAACCCTAAACCCGCCGTGCCCGCCCGTCAACTGCCGGTGCCATTCCCTCCGCACGGCAAGCGCAAACGTGAAACCCTCCCCCGGTCACCGGGAGAGGGTCTCTTCCATCCAGAAGGCGCGCGCGTGGCTGCGAGTCACCCGTCCCAGCGCTGGATGGCCAGGCTCACGTTGTGGCCGCCGAAGCCGGCGGAGTTGGTGAGGGCCAGGCGCACCGGCTGCTCGCGCACGCCGTCGAAGGCGTAGTCCAGCTCGCACTCCGGGTCGTCCTCGACGTGGTTGATCGTGGGCGGGATCTTCCCTTCCCTGCACACCAGCGCCGTGATCACCCCCTCGATGGCCCCGGCGGCGCCGAGCGTGTGCCCGGTCATGGACTTGGTGCTGCCCACCACGATCTGCCGCGCCCGCTCCCCCAGCACCTTGGCGATGCCGCGGCTCTCGTTCACGTCGTTGAGCGGCGTGGAGGTGCCGTGCGCGTTGACGTAGTCCACCTCTCCCGGCTCCGCGCCCGCGTTGCGCAGGGCGCCCTTCATGGCACGCTGCAGCCCCTCGTGGTCTTCCGGCTGCCCGGTGATGTGGTAGGCGTCGCCCGTCAGCCCGTATCCCACGATCTCGGCCAGGATCGTGGCGCCGCGCGCCCGGGCGTGCTCCAGCTCCTCCAGCAGCACCATCCCCGCCCCCTCGCCCAGCACGAAGCCGTCGCGCGTCCGGTCGAACGGGCGGCTGGCGGTCTCGGGGCTGTCGTTGCGGGTGGAGAGCGCGGTCATGTTGGCGAAGCCCGCCATGGCCATGGGCGACACGCTGGCCTCGCTGCCGCCGGCCAGCATCATGTCCGCGTCGCCCGCCTGGATGTGGCGGAAGGCGTTGCCGATGGCGTGCGCGCCGGTGGCGCACGCGCTGACCGCGCAGTAGTTGGGGCCCTTGAGCCCGTAGCGGATGGAGACCAGCCCCGCGGCGATGTCGGAGATGAACATCGGCACGAAGAAGGGGCTGACGCGCCCCGGGCCGCGCTCCACCAGCTTCGCGTGCTGCTCCTCGAAGGTGTGGATGCCGCCGATGCCGGAGCCCACGATGACGCCGAAGCGCTCGCGGTCCACGGCGTCCGGCGTCTCGTCCAGCCCCGCCTGCCGCATGGCCTGCACGCTGGCGCCGATGGCGAACTGGCTGTAGCGGTCGGTGCGCTTGACCTCCTTGCGGTCGATGTACTCCGCCGGGTCCCAGTCCTTGACCTCGCAGGCGAACTTGACCGGGTACTCCGACGCGTCGAACCCGGTGATGGGCCCGGCGCCACTACGCCCGGCGAGCAGCGACGTCCAGGTGCTCTGGACGTCCAGCCCGACGGGCGTAATCAGGCCGGTGCCCGTGATCACGACTCGGCGATTCATCAGCCGTTCCGGTGTCTCGGGAATCACGGCGGGGCCGCCCGGCGGGGGCGGCCCCTCTGGAAAACGTGCGGCGGACGCAGGGCCCGCGGATGGCTCAGCCCGCGCTGCTGGCGTTCTGGATGTAGCTGATCGCGTCGCCCACGGTGCGCAGCTTCTCCGCCTCCTCGTCCGGGATCTCCATCCCGAACTCCTCCTCGAAGGTCATGACCAGCTCCACGGTGTCCAGCGAGTCCGCGCCAAGGTCCTCCACGAACGAGGCCTCGGAGGTCACCTTCTCCGCGTCCACGCCCAGCTCGTTGATGATGATCTCCTTGACCTTCGCCTCGATGTCCGCCATTTCCGTCTCCTGGTTGTGTTGAGCGTCCGGCACTTCCGCGCCGGCGCGACCGGCCGCGGCCTCGGATTCCGTGTTTCGGGTCGAACCGCCTGATCTTACATCACCATCCCGCCGTCGACCACCAGCGTCTGCCCGGTCATGTAGGCGGCGCCGGGCCCGGCCAGGAAGCGCACCACCGGGGCGATGTCTTCCGGGCGGCCCAGCCGGCCCAGCGCGATCTGCGACATCAGCCCCGTGCGCGCGGCCTCCGGCAGGTCGCTGGTCATGTCGGTTTCAATGTATCCGGGGGCCACGGCGTTGACCAGAACCCCTCGCGACGCCAGTTCCTTGGCCACCGCCTTGGTCATGCCGATGAGCCCGGCCTTGCTGGCGGCGTAGTTGGCCTGCCCCGCGTTGCCGGTGATGCCCACCACCGAGCTGACGTTGACGATGCGCCCGGCGCGCTTCTTCATCATCCCCCGGCTGACGGCACGCATCAGGTTGAAGGCGCCGCGCAGGTTGGTGTCCAGCACGGCGTCCCAGTCCTCGTCCTTGATGCGCATCAGCAGGTTGTCGCGCGTGACGCCGGCGTTGTTGACCAGCACGTCCACGCCGCCCAGCTCCGCCTCCACCTGCTTGACCAGCGCGTTGCAGGCCTCGGGGTCCGCCACGTCGCAGGCGTAGCCGCGGTGGCCCTCGCCCGGCAGCTCCGCCGCGGCCGCCCGCGCGCCCGCCTCGCTGCGCGCCACCACGGCCACCTTCGCGCCCGCGGAGGCCAGCTCGCGCGCAATGGCCAGCCCGATGCCCCGCGACCCGCCCGTCACCACCGCCACCTGCCCCTGTAGCTCCACCGGCTGCTCTCCGTGCTTGGACCTGTCGTTGGTAACTAGGCACTAGGTACTGCCGTTCCGGGCGTGTCCCTCCGCTGCGCTCCGGGCCGGGCTGCGCGCGCAGTAAGGCGGCAAACAACGCCGCCTAACTGCGCCGGGCCACCGCCGCCCACAAACCCCCGTGGGCGTCGTCGTCCCGGCCCTCCGGGCGCGCATCCCTCACGCGGACCT
>DASTLD010000208.1:0-5600 GCA_035715345.1 Longimicrobium sp. | reverse complement strand
GGCGCCCCCACCCGCTCGCTTAGGCTCGCACCCTCCCCCAAGTCTGGGGGAGGGTTGATGCATGTGCGGGCGGCATCGTGCGTCGCGAGCCGCGCGTCGTGCGCGGAGGCCCCCTCCCCGGCTCGTTCCTCGCCGACCCTCCCCCAACTTCGGGGGAGGGTTGGTGGGTCTTCCGCTAAGCCAGCCGCCCCGCAGTTCAGGTCTCCCCCTCTCCACGCGCCCCGTGCACCGGCCCTCGCGTAGCACCAGCCTCCCGCGGGCGCGGGGGGAGGGGGTCGGGGGGTGGGGGCCCGCGCAGACCGCTGCCCCTGCGCACCTCGCCCCCGGCGCTTCCGCATTCACGCGCATCCCCCGCGGCGCCACCCTCCCGCCGGCGATTGAAGAAATCGCGCCTGGGACAACGTGATGTCCGCCTGCGCGGACGGGTTCAGCGCGAGGGCGGCCACCCGTGTGCGCGGCGGGCGTCCAGCCGGCCCCGCGCAGACCGTTGCGCCTACCCGATCTGCGCCAGGATCGCGTCCAGCCCCTCCTGGTCCAGCCCCGCCAGCGCGAAGTCCGACGGCGTGTAGCCGCCCGCCTGCGGGTCGCGGCAGTGGGCAATGAGCCCGCGCAGCTCCTCCAGGTACTCCGCCGCCAGCCGCTCCACCGTCTCCGGACGGTGCACCGCGGGCGCGAAGGTCCACGTCACGTGGAGCCGGCCGCCGCTGACCGCCGCGTCGATGCCCAGCAGGTGCGGGCGCGTCCCGCCCGGGCCGCGCAGCGCGCCCACCTCCGTGTCGCTGGGGATGAGCAGCGTCTCGTCCGCCGCGCCGCCGTCGAACTGGCCCAGGTAGTTGAAGCTCACCTCCGGCACCGGCGCGGCGGCCAGCGCGGCCCGCGCCTCGCCGTCGCCCAGCCAGCGCAGCAGGCCGTAGCCGATCCCCTTCCCCGGCACCGCGCGGAGCTGCTCCTTGACCGCCTTCAGCGCCTCGCCGGGGCCCTCGGCGCCGGACAGGTCCAGGCGCACCGGGTAGATGGCCGTGAACCACCCCGTCGTGCGCGACACGTCCACGTCTGCGAACAGGTCCTCGCGGCCGTGCGCCTCCAGGTCGATGCGCGCCACGGGCTGGCCCGTCCAGCCGTGGAAGGTGCGCGCGAGCGCCGCCAGCAGCGCGTCGTTGACCTGCGTGCCGTAGACGGGGGGCACCTCCGTCAGCAACGCGCGCGTGTCGTCCGCCTCCAGCGTGGCGGTGATGCGCTGGGCATCCCCCTCCGTGTTGGCGCCGTCGCCGTCGCGGGGGAGCGGGGGGGTGGGGGCGGACCGGGCGATCCAGAAGTCCGCCTCGCCGCGCAGCGCGTCGGAGCGGGCGTGGTCCGCCAGGCGCTGCGCCCAGTCGCGGAACGACGTCGTCTTGGCGGGCAGCGAGACCGTCTCGCCGCGGGCGAGCTGGCGGTAGGCGGTCTCCAGGTCCGCGGCCACGAAGCCCCACGAGACCGCGTCCACCACCAGGTGATGGGCGATGACCACCAGCCGCGCCAGCCGCTCATCGCCCAGCCCGAACAGCACGAAGCGGATCAGCGGCCCCGCCTCCAGGTCCAGCCCCGTCTGCAGCGCCGACGCGCGCTCCGTGATCGCCCCCTCCTGCCGGTCCACCGGGAGATGGGAGAGGTCGATGGCCTCGAAGGGGACGGGGCCGCCCACGCCCGCCACGTCGGCCGTCCATCCCTCCGGGCCGGGGCGGAAGCGCGTGCGCAGCGCGTCGTGGTGGGCCAGCACGGCCGCGACGGCGCGCTCCACCAGCCGCGGGTCCGCCACGTCGCGCAGCTCGAAGGCGAGCGCCAGGTTGAAGTGGTGCGGCGCGGGCAGGTCCTGGCCGAAGAACCAGTGCTGCACCGGCGTCAGCGGGGCCGGCCCCGTCACCGCGCCCTGCTCCGCGCGCGCGGCGGGCACCTCGCCCGCGACGGCGGCCAGCTCGGCGATGGTCTGGTGCACGAACATCTGCTTGGGCGTCACGCGCACGCCGCGCTGCGCCGCCCGCGCGATGATCTGGATGCTGAGGATGCTGTCGCCGCCCAGCGCGAAGAAGTTGTCGTGCACGCCCACGCGCTCCAGCCGCAGCACGTCCGCCCACACCTCCGCCAGCACGCGCTCCACCTCGCCGCGCGGCGCGCCGGCGTCCGCGTCCGCCGACACGCGCGGTGCCTCGGGCGCGGGCAGGCGGCGGCGGTCCACCTTGCCGTTGGGCGTCAGGGGAATGGCGTCCAGCGGCACGAACGCCGTCGGCACCATGTAGTCCGGCAGCCGCTCACGCAGGAAGGCGCGGAAGTCCGCCCCGGCCAGCACCTCCGCGTCCGGCCCGGCCACGTACGCCACCAGCCGCCGCTCGCCGGGCGCGTCCTCGCGCAGCACCACGGCGCAGTCCGCGACGGCATCGTGCCCGCGCAGCGCCGCCTCGATCTCGCCCGGCTCGATGCGGAAGCCGCGCACCTTGACCTGCTCGTCCAGGCGGCCCAGGAACTCCAGCACGCCGTCCTCCAGCCACCGCACCCGGTCGCCGGTGCGGTAGACGCGCTCCGTACGGCCCGCGATCTCCAGCGTGACGAACTTCTCCGCCGTCAGCTCCGGGCGATTCACGTAGCCCAGCGCCAGCCCGTCTCCCGCGGCGCACAGCTCGCCGGGGACGCCGACGGGGCACGGCTGGTCGTGGCGGTCCAGCACGTACACGCGCGTGTTGGCGATCGGCCGGCCGATGGGGATGGACGGCCGCTCGGTGTCCGCCAGGGTGACGGCGTGCGTGGTGGTGAAGGTGGTGTTCTCGGTGGGCCCGTAGCCGTTGATGAGCCGCAGGTGCGGATGCCGCTCCAGCACCTTCCGCACGTGCGCGACGGACAGCACGTCGCCGCCGGCCAGGAGCTGGCGCAGCGAGCCGAGCGCCTCCAGCTCCGCGTCCGCCATCTGGTGGAAGAGCCCCGCCGTGAGCCACGCCGTGGTGACGCCCTGTTCGCGCAGGAACGCACCCAGCTCCTCCAGCGACGGTGCGTGCGGCGGGAAGATCGCCAGCCGTCCGCCGTTCAGCAGCGCGCCCCACACCTCCAGCGTGCTCGCGTCGAACGCCATCGGCGCGAGCTGCAGGATCGTCTGGTCCGGCCCGAGATCCGCGAAGTCGGTCTCCCGCACCAGACGGACGACGGCGCGGTGCGGCACCGCCACGCCCTTCGGCGTCCCCGTCGATCCGGACGTGTAGAGGATGTAGGCCGGCGACTCGGGACCCACCTCCGCGGGGGCGATGGCATCCCCCGCATCCCCCACCTCCCGCAGCACGAGCACGGGTCCGGCGAAGGAGCGCAGCGCGTCCGGCACCGCATCGCCCACCGCCAGCGCGGCGACGCCGGCATCCTCCAGCATGAACGCCAGGCGCTCGGCGGGATAGGCGGCGTCGAGCGGGACGTAGCATCCCCCCGCCTTCAGCACCGCCAGCAGCGCGACGATCAGCTCCGCCGAGCGCTCGACGGCCACGCCGACCGGCGTCCCCCCGCCGACGCCCATCCCCCGCAACGCGGACGCCGCCGCATTCGCGCGCGCGTCCAGCTCCGCGTAGGTGAGCGACGCGCCCGAGAAAGTGAGGGCGACGGCGTCCGGCGTGCGCGCCGCCTGCTCCGCGAAGAGGGCGTGGATGGCGGCGTCGCGCGGATAGGGGCGCTCGTTCGTGCCCCAGGCCAGCAGCCGCGCGCGCTCGGCGCCGGTGACGGGGGAGAGGGTGCCGATGGGCGCGTCCACGTCCGCGGCGGCGCGCTCCAGCAGCACGCGGGTGTGCTCCATCATCCGCGCGATGGCGGACTCGTCCCACAGGTCCGTGCTGTACTCCACCATGTTCGCCAGGCCGCCCTGCAGCTCCATGGTGGCGAACGTCATGTCGAACTTGGCCGCGTCGCTGTCCACCAGCGACACGCCCGTCTCCTGGAAGAGCGAGCGGATGTTGAGGTCGCTCTCGACCTCGGAATCTTCCAGGTGGTGGTAGTTCCTGACGAAGGTGTGATGGAAGTACATCACCTGGAAGAGCGGGTTGCGCGCGGGGTCGCGCGCCACCTTCAGCTCGTCCACCATCTTGTCGAACGGCAGGTCCTGGTTGGCGTCCGCGTCGAGCACGGCGGTGCGCACCTGCCGCACCAGCTCGCGGAAGCTCATCCCGTCGGACAGGCGCGCGCGCACCGGGGCGGAGTTCACGAAGAAGCCTACCAGCGGCTCGAGCTGCGCGCGGTTGCGGTTGCCCAGCAGCGTGCCCACGACCAGGTCGTCCTGGCCGCTGTAGTGGCGGAGCATGAGGTAGTAGCCCGCCATGATGACCATGTTGACCGAGGCGCCGGTCTCCACGCTCACCTGCCGCAGCCGGTCCGCCAGCGAGCCGGGCCACACGAAGCGGTACATGCTGCCGCGGTGGCTCAGCACCGGCGGCCGCGGGCGGTCGGTGGGCAGCTCCAGCGTGGGCGCGCCGGCCATGTGGTTGTGCCAGTACTCGAGCTGGCGGCGCAGCGTGTCGCCGGCCAGCCAGCCGCGCTGCCAGGCGCTGTAGTCGGCGTACTGGATCTCCAGCTCCGGCAGCGGCGACGGGCGGCCGTGGCTGTAGGCGTCGTAAAGCTCCTCCATCTCGCGCATGATGATGGGCATGCTCCACCCGTCCGTGACGATGTGGTGCACGTTGATCAGGAGCGCGTAGTCCGGGTCGCTCACGCGGAAGAGCTTGACGCGCAGCAGCGGTCCGGCGGCCAGGTCGAACGGCCGCGCGCCCTCGTCGCTGATGCGGCGGCGGATGGTCTGTTCGTCGGTCGGCCGCCCGCCGGGGCCGCGGATGTCCTCGATCTCCGCGTGGATGGGGTAGGGCGGCTGGATGATCTGCTTCGGCTCGCCGTCCACCAGGCGAAAGACGGTGCGCAGGGCCTCGTGGCGGCGGACCACCTCGGTGAAGGCGCGCTCCAGCAGCGCCACGTCCACGCGCGCGGAGATGAGCGCCGCGGCGGGGATGTTGTAGAAGGCGTTGCCGGGCTCCATCTGGTCCAGGAACCAGAGGCGCTCCTGGGCCCAGGACATGGGCTGCACGGGGCCGCCCTCGCGGCGCTGGATGGCGGAGGCGGGGGGTGCGGCGGGCTTGGCCGCGCCGGCCAGGCGCTTCCGCAGCAGGAGCCGCTGGGCTTCCGTGAGCCGCTCGCGCGGCCGTGTGGTCTGCTCGTCCATCAGTCGGTCCGTATCGAGAACGATGGTTCGGTCGTGATCCGTGGTCCTGCGCGGACCGCAAGCGGTCGTCTGCGTCCGGAGCAAACGGCTGGCGCGGAGGCGGAGGCCCCCACCCGCTCGCTTAGGCTCGCACCCTCCCCCAAGTCTGGGGGAGGGTTGATGCATGTGCAGGCTGCATCGTGTGTTGCGGGCTGCCGTGCACCGCGGCCCCCGTAGAGACGCCCCGGCGGGGCGTCTCTACCATCCGAATGCGCAGGTCCACGCTACCTTGCGACCCCGCGCGCCACACCAGCCGCCCGCAGTTCAGGTCTCCCCCTCCCCACGCGCCGCGAGCACCCGCGCCCGCCGCGCGCGCCCGCCCAGTCGCGGCGCGGGGGGAGGGGGCCGGGGG
>DASTLD010000207.1:0-22834 GCA_035715345.1 Longimicrobium sp. | reverse complement strand
ACCACCGGGTCGTAGTCCGACGCGGCGCGGATCAGCGCGGCGAGGGTGCCCGTGGGCTCCTGCGCCGGCACGGCGGCGGCGGGCTGCGGGGCGGCGGCCGCCGCGCGGTAGACGCTGGCCTGCAGCACGGTGAACTCCGGCGCGCCGCTGGACGCCAGCGCCACCTGCACCGCGCGCTCCGGCAGCTCTTCTCCCCCGGCCACCGGCTGCGCCGCGGCCGGCGCGGGCGCGCGCGGCGTCACGGAGACGCGCGCGGAGGCCAGCTCGGGCGTGGGCTCCTCGCCACGCCCCGGCGCGGCGGCGGCCAGCGGCACCAGCACCGCGGCGCCCGCGGCCGCGCAGTACGCCCCCGCGCGCCAGGGCACCCGCGCCCGCGAGCGGGCCACATCGAGCACCGCCACCACCCGTCCCTCGAGCTGCGACCGCCGCGCCATGCCCACCGCCGCGGCCGCCGCCAGCACCGGCGCGCGGGAGGTGCGCGCCACGTCCAGCAGGTGCGTCGCGTAGTCCGAGGCGCGCGTGCCGGCGGCCAGCACGCGGTCGTCGCAGGCCTGCTCGCGCTCCTCGCGCATGCGCCAGGCGGCCCACCAGGCCAGCGGGTGGAACCAGTAGGCGGCGCACGCCAGCGTGGCCACCAGCTGCGACAGGCAGTCGCGCCGGGCCACGTGCGCCAGCTCGTGCAGCAGCACCACGCGCCGCCGCTCGCCGCTCCAGAGCTCCGCGTCCGCCGGCAGCAGCACCGTCGCGCGGAAGGCGCCCCAGGTCATGGGCATGGCGGCGCCAGGCGCGCGCAGCAGCCGCACCGGCCGCACGCCGCCCAGCTCGCGCGACAGGCGCGCCACGAGGTCCGTCCACTCGCCGTCGCGCACCACGGTCGCCCGGCGGGTGATGACGCGCACGCCCACGAGGGCCGCGGCGTACCGCCCCAGCACCACCAGCGCGCCCGCCGCCCACACCGCCAGCAGCATGGCCGCGAGCCCATCGCCCGCCACGCCCGGCGCGGCGTTCCCCGCGGAGGCCGGCGCCGCGGGCAGGGCCACGAAGGGCAGCTCCCAGCGCGGCAGGGCCAGGGTGAACGCGGGCAGCACCAGCAGCATGGCCAGCGCCACGGTCCACAGCAGGTGGCGCGCGGCGGCGGAGCGGCGGCGCAGCAGGAGCGCGCCCCCGGCGGCCGCGCACAGCAGCACCGTGGCCTTGGCGGCCAGCACGGCCGCCGCGGCCAGCCCCGGGTCCGCCGTGAACGCCGGCAGCGGCAGCGCGGCCATCACCGGCCCTGGCCGCGCGCGGTGGAGATCAGGGTGGCGATGCGGGCCAGCTCCGCCTCGGAGATGTCGTTCTGCGAGGGGTCGAGCAGCGCGGCCACGGCGGCCTCGGTGGACCCGCCGAAGAAGGTGCGCACCATGTGCGACAGCGCCGAGCGCCGGGCGGACTCGCGCGGCACGGTGGGCAGGTACACGTAGCGCGGGCCGTCCTGCTCGTGCCTGAGGTGCCCCTTCTCCTCCAGGATGCGCATCAGCGCGCGCACGGCGGAGTAGCTGGGCGGCTCGGGGATGCGCTCCAGCACGTCGCCCACGCTGGCGCGCCCCAGCCGGTAGACGACGTCCATGATCTGCCGCTCGCGGCGGCTGAGGTCCGTGGCGATGGGCGAGGCGTTCACGACGGGAGAGGTCCGGAGCCGGAGGGTTGCTAAGGAACCAGCACCCGGATGGTTAGCGGCGCCGGGGGATGGTGTCAAGCATCGCGTTCGCGCGCGGTCGCGGGACGTGCGCGGGCGGACTGGCGCAAACCCGTTATCCTGCGCTAGCTTAGATCATCCCGATACGCATGTTCCCGCGCCGCCGTCCCCGGCAGAGCGCTTTCTTCCGGTCACCGCCCCACCTGCCCGGAGTCACTGCATGCTGCTTCGCACCGTCCTGCTGGTCCCCGGCCTGCTGCTCCTGGCCGCCTGCGCCGACGACCTGGCCCCGCTGCCGCCCGGCCCCAGCGCCAACACCCTGCCCAACGCGCCCAAGCTCGTCATCAACGAGGTGATGGCGGACCCCTCCGCCGTGGCCGACGACCAGGGCGAGTGGCTGGAGGTGCACAACTGGGGCAGCAGCGCCGTGAGCCTGCAGGGGTGGACGCTGGCCTCCGGCAACGACGCGGCGCACACCATCGCCACCGCCGTGAACGTGCCGGCGGCGGGATACGCGGTGCTGGCGCGCAGCGCGACCAAGAGCAAGAACGGCGGGGTGACGGCGGCGTACGCGTACGGCACCGGGCTCAACCTGGCCAACGCCAGCGACTGGCTGCGGCTGCGCGACGCGTCCGGCGCCACGGTGGACTCGGTCGCCTGGACGTCCATGCCGGCGGGGGCCACGCGCGGCGTGCGCAACCCGTCGCTGGACAACACCGCCGTGGGCGACGCCAACTGGCAGACGTCCACAACGACGTTCGGCAAGGGCGACCGGGGCACGCCGGGCGCGGTGAACAACGGCTACCAGGCGCCCGGCCTGCCCGTGGCCACGGTGGCGGTCTCGCCGGCCAGCGCCAGCATCGCGGTGGGCGGCGCGCAGCAGTTCACCGCCGTGGCGCGCGACGCCAACGGGACGGTGGTGCCCACCACCTTCACCTGGAGCAGCTCGGCGACCGGCGTCGCCACGGTGGACGGCGGCGGGCTGGCGACGGGCCTGGTCGCGGGGAGCGCCGCCATCCGCGCCACGGCGGCCAACGGCATCCACGCGGAGGCGTCGCTGACGGTGACGGCCTCCACGGGCGGCGGCGGCGCGTCGGAGCTGGTGGTGCGCGTGCTGGACGTGGGCCAGGGCGACGCCAACCTGATCACCAACGGCACCAGCACCGTGCTCATCGACGGCGGGCCCAGCGAGTCGCGGATGGGCGCGCTGCTGGACTCGCTGGGGCTCAACGGCACCACCATCGACGTGGTGATCCTGTCGCACCAGCACGCGGACCACCTGGCGGGGCTGCAGGAGCTCTTCCGCGCCTCGCGCAACATCACGGTCCGCTACTTCTTCGAGAACAAGGACGTCTACTCCAGCGTGTCGCTCGCGGAGCTGCGCGACTCCGTGAACGCGCGGGCGCAGCGCGGGCAGGTCGTCTACCGCGACACGGACGACCCCTGCGGCAACGGCGCACCGCTGTGCACCATCGCCCTGAACGGCGGGGCCAGGCTGCACGTGATGCGGCCGGACCCCGCGGGGAGCACGGCGAACAACCGCTCCACGCCGGTCAAGCTGGTGGGGCCGGACAGCGCCTCGTTCAGCATGTGGTTCGCGGGCGACGCGGAGCACGAGGCCATCGAGTGGTTCGACACCGGCGCCGACTACGACGTGTTCCCGGGGATGGACGTGGACGTGCTCAAGGCGGACCACCACGGCAGCTGCAACGGCGTGCGCGGCCGCTACGTGGAGCTGCTGACGCCGGACTGGGTCACCTTCTCGCTGTCGGCCACCAACACGTACGGCCACGTGCACGAGCAGACCAAGGCGCTGTTCAGCCAGTACGCGCGCCCCTGGTACCGCACGGACAACAACGGCACCATCACCATCCGCTCGCCGGGCACGCCGGGCGGCGGCTACACCATCACCGCCGCGCGCGGCAGCGCCAGCGGCAGCGGCGCCCCCGACCGCGCCTCGGCGGCCGCGGAGTGCTCCTCCCTCTGACCTGACCCGTCAGGGAGATGCGGACCGGGCGCGGAGACTTCCTCCGCGCCCGGTCCCATCGCCCGCCGCCGCCGTTCTCCGCGTCCTCCGCGGCTCCGCGTGAGCCCGCGGTACGCCGTCAGAGGACGATGTCCCCGCCGGGATCGCCGCCGGCCAGCCGCGAGACCTGCTCGCGCGAGCGCCGCATCGCCTGCTCCGTGGCCGCGCGGTCGATGGCGATGCGCAGGCGCACGGCGCCGTCCGGATCGGCCTCGCGCCCGACCGCCAGCACGTCGCCCTCGCGGACGGCGGCGGGGAGCAGCCAGGCCGGCAGGTGCAGCAGCCGCCCGGCCTCGTCCTCCACCCGCGCCACGCCCTCCTCGATGCCGTCCACCACCCACCGCACCGCCGGCCCGCTCGTCTCGCCCATCCCGCCGATCCCGGTCCAGGGGTCCATTGCCGTGCGCCACGGGCGCAGGATGGGCGCGCCGGAGGGGCCGCGCAAGCCCGGAACGCCCCCGCGCAGGGGGGAGAAACCCTTGTCCGCGCGGGAAATCACAAAAAGGACTTGCGTCCGGAGTGTTTCCGGCGGAACTTTGCATACAGCGCGTGTTTAGTCGCAAACCGTTGCGCGCCGAACCCGGCCCGGACCCGCCGATGCCCGTTTCGCTTCCCCAGCGCCCCGCCCGCCCCCCCGCGCGCCGCCGCGTGCGCGTGCCGCCCGCCGTCACGCGCGGGCCGGAGACCCTGGCCGCCGCCGGCATCCTGGACGAGGTGCGCGGCGACCTCGGCGTGCTGCTCTGGCGCTCGCTGCGCAACGTGTCGCTCTGGACGGCCACGCCCGAGGGACGCCGCGCCGGCCTGTTCGCGGGCGGCGCCGCGGACGTGCGCGAGGCGGAGGTGCGCGAGCTGGCGGTGGAGCCGGAGCTGGTGGCCCCGCTCTCCGTGCTGGTGCGGCTGCTGGAGAACCCGGCCGGCATGGACCTGGAGCGCGTGGTCAACGCCTGCCGCCGGGTGGCGGGGTGGGCGGAGCAGCGCGGCGCGCTGGCCACCGCGCTGGAGTACACGCAGGCCGCCGCGCTGGCCGTGCCGGAGAGCGCCGCGCTGGCCTACGCGGTGGGGCGCCTGGCGCGCCGCCGCGCGGAGTACGACCGCGCGGAGAGCTGGTACACGCGCGCCATCGTGCAGTCGCGCCGCGCCGGCGACTGGCAGAGCTACGCGCGGGCCTTCTCCGGCCTGGGCAACCTGTTCGTGCAGAAGGGCAACTTTCCCGCGGCGGCGCGCGCGCACCGGCGCTGCCTGCGCTCCGCGCGGCGCCACTGCCTGCGCGAGCTGGGCGGCGACGCGCTGCACGACCTCTTCGTGCTGGCGTTCGAGACCCGCGACGGCGAGAACCCCGAGGGCTATGCCCGCGCCGCGCTGGCCGCGTACGGCCCCGGCCACCGCAAGCTGCCCCGCCTGGCGTACGACATCGCCTACTACTGGACGCTGGAGGGGCGCTTTGGCCCCGCGCTGCGGGTGGTGAGCGCCATCCTGCCCCACATGGGCGACATGGAGGAGCGCATGGTGGTGTGGGGCGCCATTGCCCGCGCCGCCGGGGGCATGGGCGACGCCCGCCGCTACCGCTCCGCCGCGGAGGAGACCTGGCGGATGGCGGGGACGGAGACGGCTACGGACGCCGCCGCGCGCGCGCTGCTGGGCGTGGCGCACGGGGCGGCGAGCCTGGGAGAGTGGGACGAGGCGGAGCGGGCGCTGCAGGGCGCCCTGGGATACGCCACGGAACGGCAGGAGAGCAAGATCCGCCTGACGGCGGAGGCCATGCTGGACTTCGTGCACACGCGCCGGCGGACGCAGCTTGCGCCCGCCGCGGCCGCCGAGGAGTCGGAGAGCCTGGCGGCGGACCTGATCCGCGCGCTGGCGCCGCTGGCGGGAGAGTCCGCCGTACTGGTCTAGTTGCCTGATCCCAGCGGGCCTCCGCCGCGGTTGGTGGAGTCCGCCGGGGGCGGCGTGGTCTCGTCGAAGGCTGGCCGCACCGGATCCGCGCCAGGGGCGACGGGCGAGCGGGAGCAGCCCACGAGGGCAAGGGCGATCAGCACACCCGCAAGCAAGCCGCGGATCTTCATGTGGAGCCTCCAGACTGTAGGGGAATTTGGGCGGTGTTGACGCCTGCGGCGGAAGGTAGGGAATGGCGGTGCCCGCCAACGCGCCCCACCCGACGGATATCGCGCGTTTTAAGACAACAGGCGCACTTTGCACAGAACTGATGCAGTCCTGCTACGAAGTGGCCCAAGTTATTGGCGCGGTACGGTTTGGCAAGGGGAAGCGTGGCGTGAACTGGACAGTGCTACGGGGGTCGCGCGAAAGCGGCCTTCGCGTCCCGCAACGAAAAGCGCCCGGCGGGCCTTCCGCCGGGCGCTTTTTCGTTGTCGGATTCGGTGGGATTCAGCCCGCCAGCAGGGCGCAGGCGGCGGCCAGGTCCACGTTGCCGCCGCTGACCACCACGCCCACGCGGCGGCCGCGGAAGGCGTCGGGGTCGGCCAGCAGGGCGGCCAGGGGCACGGCGCCGGACGGCTCCACCACCAGCTTCATCCGCTCCCACAGGAAGCGCATGGCCTCCACGATGCCCGCCTCGGGGACGGTGCGCATCCCCGCCACGTGGCGCCGGACCAGGGGAAAGGTGATGCGGCCCAGCGAGGGCGTCCGCAGCCCGTCCGCGACGGTGGGGGGATTGCGAACCGTCTGCAGCGCGCCGGTGCGGAAGGAGCGGGTGGCGTCGTCCGCCAGCTCCGGCTCCACGCCCTCCACGCGGCACCCCGGCGCCAGCGCGGAGGCGGCCAGCGCGGTGCCGCTCAGCAGCCCGCCGCCGCCGCAGGGCGCCAGCAGCACGTCCAGCCCGCCCACCTCCTCCAGCAGCTCCAGCGCCGCCGTGCCCTGCCCCGCCACCACGTCCGCGTGGTCGTAGGGGGGGATCAGGCTCATCCCGCGCTCCACCTGGAGCCGCGCCGCCAGCTCCTCGCGCGTGGCCTTCTCCTTGTCGTACAGGATGACCTCCGCGCCGTAGCCCAGCGTGGCCGCGCGCTTGGCCGCGGGCGCGTCGTCGGGCATCACGACGGCCACGCGCGCGCCGAGCAGGCGCCCGGTGAGCGCCACCGCCTGCGCGTGGTTACCGGACGAGTACGTCAGCACCCCGCGCGCGCGCTCCCCGTCCGTCAGCCGCGACACCGCGTTGTAGGCGCCGCGGAACTTGAAGGCCCCCGCGCGCTGCAGGTTCTCGCACTTGAAGAACACCCGCGCCCCCAGCCGCTCGTCCAGCGTGCGCGAGGTCACGACCGGCGTGCGGTGCGCCACGCCGCGCAGCCGCTCCGCCGCGGCACGCACGTCATCGGCAGTCGGAAGGGGAGGCGTGGAGGCCGGGATATCGCTCATTTCAGAAGACCTGTGTAGCCAAGTGCGTGAGTGCGTGAGTGCGGTAGAAGCGATCGACTCCCGCACTTCCGCACTCACGCACCGTCAGTACTTCGGAATCGACGGGTCCACCTCGTCGGACCACGCCAGGATGCCGCCCTTGAGGTTCCACAGCCGGCCGTAGCCCTGCCGGCGCATGTACGCCAGCGCGTCGGCGCTGCGCTTGCCGGAGCGGCACTGGAGCACCACGTCGCGGTCGCGCGGCACCTCGTCCAGGCGCGCGGGCAGCTCGCCCAGGGGGATGAGCACCGCGCCCTGCGGTCCCAGGTTCCCGATGTCCCACTCGAACGGCTCGCGCACGTCGATGATGGCCGGCGCCCGGCCCGCGTCCAGGCGCGCCTTCAGCTCCGTCGCGGTGATCTCCGGGATGGCGTCGCTCATGGGCTCTGGGGCCTGGGCCTCCGCCGGCGCGTAGCCGCAGAAGACCTCGTAGTCGATCAGCTCGGTCAGCGTGGGGTTCTCGCCGCAGGCGGGGCACGCCGGGTCGCGGCGCAGGCGCATCTCGCGGAAGGTGAGCCGCAGCGCGTCGAACAGCAGGAGGCGGCCGACCAGCGGATCGCCCTGGCCCAGCACCAGCTTGATGGCCTCCAGCGCCTGGATGCAGCCGATGATGCCCGGCAGCACCCCCACCACGCCCGCCTCCGCGCACGACGGCACCATCCCCGGCGGCGGCGGCTCCGCGAACAGGCAGCGGTAGCACGGCCCGCGACCCGCCCAGAACACCGACGCCTGCCCCTCCCAGCGCAGGATGGAGCCGTACACGCACGGCTTTCCCTCCAGCACGCACGCGTCGTTCACCAGGTAGCGCGTGGGAAAGTTGTCGCTGCCGTCGATGACCACGTCGTAGGCGCGGACGATCTCGCGCGCGTTGGCGGAGGTCAGCCGCACCGGGTGCGCCTCCACCGCCACGTGCGGGTTCAGCTCCGCGATGCGGTCGCGCGCGGAGTCCAGCTTGGGACGGCCGATGTCCGGCGTGCCGTGGATGACCTGGCGCTGCAGGTTGGTGGCGTCCACCACGTCGAAGTCCACGATGCCGAGGGTGCCCACCCCCGCCGCCGCCAGGTACAGCGCCGAGGGCGACCCCAGCCCCCCCGCGCCCACCAGCAGCACGCGCGCGCCCTTCAGCCGCCGCTGCCCGTCCGCGCCCACCTCCTGCAGCATCAGGTGGCGGCTGTAGCGCAGCGACTCGTCGGGGGTCAGCGCGGGCAGGGTCGGGGCGTCGTCCATCGTCTCTCGCGGTGCCGGGTGCAGGGCGCAAGGTAAGCGGCGGCGCGGGCGGCGGAAACCCGTGCGCGCGCGCGGCTTGCGGGTTGTATCCGCGCGCCCGGGGCGATACTGTTGGGGCCGACACGTCGGGGCCTGGATTCCCGACCGCTGGCGCATCCTCCAACGGCGGCCCGGGAATGCTGGATTTTCTGCGCGAGGCGTTCGACTATTTCCGTCACCTGGACGTCCACCTCGGCGAGCTGATCCGCCAGCACGGCGCGTGGACGTACGGCATCCTCTTCGCCATCATCTTCTGCGAGACCGGGCTGGTGGTCACGCCCATCCTGCCCGGCGACTCGCTGCTGTTCGCGGCGGGCGCGCTGGCCGCGGGCGGCGACATCAGCGTGTTCGGGCTGTGGATCCTGCTGACCGTGGCCGCCGTGCTGGGCGACACGGTCAACTACTGGATCGGGCAGGCGGTGGGCACGCGCGTGTTCAAGGAAGACGCGCGCATCCTCAAGCTCGACTACCTGCGGCGGACGGAGGAGTTCTTCCGCAAGTACGGCGGCAAGACCATCATCCTGGCGCGCTTCATCCCCATCGTGCGGACGTACGCGCCGTTCGTGGCGGGGGCGTCGAAGATGGACTACGCGCGGTTCATCACCTTCAACGTGGTGGGCGGCGTCCTGTGGATCACCATCTTCCTGTGGGCGGGGTACTTCTTCGGCAACATCCCCGTCGTCAAGAAGAACTTCGAGTACGTGGTGGTGGTCATCATCCTGCTCTCGGTGGCCCCCGCCGTGTACGAGTGGCTGCGCGGCCGCCGGCAGCGGCGCCGCGACGCGGACCTGCCCGGCGAGGCCTGATGAAGCGCATCCTCCTCCCGCTGCTCCTGGCCCTGCTGGCGCCGGCCGCCGCCTCCGCGCAGGAGCGTCCCAAGCCGCGCAAGCCGGCGGCGGACACCGCGCGCGCCCCCCGGCCCGCGGGGGACAGCATCGTCTTCGCGGACGACCTGGGGGTGGAGGAGGACGACGACGCGGGGGAGGAGCGGCCCGCCGCGCAGGACGAGCGCCTGCGCCCGTTCGCGGTGGAGTCCAGCGGCAGCGTGGCCCCCCGCCCGCGCCGCGGCCAGGTGGTCTGGGTGAATACCCCCGCCCGCACCGCCTCCGCCGACACCGCCGCCGAGCCTCCGCCCCGCGACACCGCCGCGGCCCCGCCCGCCCGCACCGGCGGCCGCACCGCGTCCCGCGACACCGCCGCCACCCGCCCGCCGCGCACGACCTCGCGGGACACCGCGGCCTCGCGCCCGCCACGCACGGCTTCGCGCGACACGGCCGCCGCCCGTCCGCCGCGCACCGCCTCGCGCGACACCGCGGCTTCCCGCACGCGCACCGGCCCGCGCGACACCGTGACCCTGCGCCCGCCGCGCCCCGCGACGCGCGACACCGTGCGCATCCGGACGCGGGAAGGCGGGCGCACCGGCACGCCGGCAACGACGCGCGCCCGCACCCACCGCGTGCAGCCGGGCGAGACGTGGTACGGCATTGCGCGGCGGTACGGCGTGACGTCCGCGCAGCTCCGGGCGGTCAACCCGGACGTGGAGTGGCAGAGCATCCGCACGGGCCAGGTGCTCAACCTGCCCGCCTCCGCCCGCGACTCGCGCGCCCCCGCGGGGCCGGCCACGCCCGCGCGCACGGGCCAGGGCACCGGCACGCGCACCTCCGCCAGCTCCCGCTCGCGCACCCACACCGTCGCCGCGGGCGAGACGCTGTTCGGCATCGCGCGGCGCTACGGTGTCACGGTCGCCGCCCTCCGCGAAGCCAACGACCTGGAGACCGACCGCCTGCGCACCGGTCAGCGCCTGGTCATCCCCCCGGCGCAGTAGAAGTTCGGCGCATCGCCCACGAAAAAGGTCCCCCTCCGGCATCTGCCACTGGGAGGGGGACCTTGCTTTTCGTGCCGGCCTACCGGCGTTCGGATGGCCGGAAAGCTATGCCTCACTGTCTATTCTGTCAATTCTTTGCACGCGAATTTTCCAACGTCGTAGCCATCCACGGGTTGTCATCCTGAGGGAGCGCCGCACGGAACCCTGCACGTGCGCCGACCCCTGGGCGCGACCGAAGGATCTTCTCTCCCTGCGCACGGGCCCGCCGCCCTGCGGGGGCGCAGGCATGCATCCGCGCGCGCTACCGCGACGCCGTGCGCATGCGGGCAAGATCCTTCGGTCGGCGCTATGGTCCTGCGCAGGGCGAGGCGTGGCGTGCGCCTCCCTCAGGATGACAACGTGGGCGCACACGGATCCGTTCAGCGGCCGCTCCGATGGACCATTGTCGCGGAGGCCTGGTCGGTGGGCTTGATGATGATCTCGTCGATGTTCACGTGCGGGGGGCGCGTGGCGACCCAGAGCACCGTATCGGCGATGTCGGCGGGGGTGAGCGGGGTCATGTCGCGGTAGACCTTGTCGGCGCGCTCCCGGTCGCCGTGGTAGCGCACGATGCTGAACTCCGTCTCCACCATCCCCGGGTCCACGGTGCTGACGCGGATGCCCGTCCCCAGCAGGTCCATCCGCAGCCCCTTCGTGATGGCCCCCACCGCGTGCTTCGTGGAGCAGTAGACCGCGCCGCCGGGGTAGACCTCGTGCCCCGCCACGGAGCCCAGGTTGATGACGTGCCCCTGCCCCCGCTCCACCATCCCCGGCGTCACCGCGCGGGTCGCGTAGAGCAGGCCCTTCACGTTGGTGTCGATCATCTCGTCCCAGTCGCCCGGGTCGGCGTCGGGCACCCTGTCCACGCCGCGGCCCAGGCCGGCGTTGTTGACCAGGACGTCCGGCGCCCACGCCGCGGGCAGGCCGCCCAGCGTGGAGAGCACGGTGTCGCGGTCGCGGACGTCCAGCGCCAGCAGGTGACATTCCGCGCCGTGCGCGCCGCGCAGCTCCTCCCCCAGCGCCTCCAGCCGCTCGCGGCGCCGCGCGGTGAGCACCAGCCGCGCCCCGGCCGCCGCGAAGGCGCGCGCGCACGCCTCGCCGATGCCCGCGCTGGCGCCGGTGATCAGGACGGTCCCCTGGAACGATGCCATCGTCTCGCTTCCGCTTCGTGGATTGGAGGGGCGGAAAGATACGGCCTGCGGGGACCACGGAAAAGCGAAGGGCGGGCATCGCAGCCCGCCCTTGTCGCAGCTCATCACCCGCGGACGCGGCCGGGCGGCGGCTCCGCGGGACGGGGCGAGGTGCCGCGGCGGCGGGGCAGCGCGGTGCCGAAGCGCACGTAGAGTTGCGGCGCCTCGTCCAGCATCCCGAAGCGCTTCTCGATTACCACCTCGAAGTGCTGCAGGGTGATGTCCCACTCGTCGCGCAGCATGCGGAAGCCGGCGCCCGCGGAGACGGACGGCGCCAGGCCGGCGCGCGTCCGGCCGCGCGTGTCGAGCACGCCGAGCGCGCCGCCGCCCAGCAGCAGGTACGGCTCCGCGCGGCTCCGCCCGCCCATCAGGCTGGTGTGCTGCGACGGGAACGCGCGCGCCAGGCTGACCTGCGGCCCGGCGACGATGCGGTCCACGAAGCTGAACCCGGAGCGCAGCCCCGCCGCCATATCCGTGCGCTGCATCCACGCGCCGGAGCGCCCGCCGGCGCGCATCACCCCCCACGCGCCCACCAGCTCGCGCCCGTCCTCGAACGCGCCCGTGAACTGCGCGCCGAGCAGGAACGTGCGATAACGGCCGCTGGGGTCGTACGGCTCCACCGGCCGCTGCGCCGCGACGGGCGCCGCGGCCAGCAGCAGCGGGACCAGGAAGGAGAGGATCGAGCGAGAGCGCATCAACAGCGTGCGGAGGCGTTCGGACCGATGCATCGACCGGACTTCAACGCGCTAAGAAGGTTCTCTTTGACACCGGCCAGTCCGCCGCGCTCCGCCACTCTCGCCGATCCCCGCTTGCAGTCCGCGCAGGCGGACTTCGTGCTTCTGGAGGCGCGGTTTCAACCGCCGGCTGGATGGCGGCGTGCCCGCCCCCAACCGTCCCGCGCGGCTGCTCCACTCAACATGACTCACGCGGAGCCGCAGAGGACGCGGAGAACGTCTCCGCGCGCTCCGCGGCTCCGCGGCTCCGCGTGCGTGTACCCTCACCGCTTCAGCTTCGCCGCGAGCCACTCCGCGAGCGTGGACAGCACCGCGGGCGGCACCTCCTTACCGGGCAGCGAGCCGTAGTGGTCGGGGCTGATCTTCGGCTCGGGATCGTACAGGAACAGGTGGTTGAGGCCGGGGAACACGCGCACCGTCACGTCCGCGTTGCCGCCCTCGCGCAGCGCCGCGGCGATGACCTCCGCCTGCTCCGGCGCCACCTGCCAGTCCGTGCCGCCCTGCAGCACCAGCGCCGGCACGCGCACCCGGCGCAGCGCCGTCGCGGGATCGTGGTCCATCCAGAAGCGCACCCACGGCATCTGCGCCGCCTGCCGCTCGCGCAGCGGGTCGTTGACGGCCTTCATCGAGTCCATCTTCGCCTCCGACATCCCCATGCTGCTCCACACGGCGCGCAGCTGGGAATCGCTGGTGCGGCGGCCGGTCCAGCCCTGGCCCGCCAGCAGCGCCACCGCCGCGATCCGCGCGTCGTCCGCCGCCACCATGGGCGCGATGATGCCGCCCTCGCTGTGCCCCGCCAGCGCGATGCGGTCCGCGTCGATCTCCGGCCGCGCGCGCAGGAAGGCGATGGCCGCGCGGGTGTCGTCCGCCAGGTCCGCGGTGGTGGCCATGGCCGGGTCTCCGCCGGAGGCGCCGGTGCCGCGGTCGTCCACGCGCAGCACGGCGATGCCGCGGCGCGTCAGCGTGTCCGCGATCTGGCGGAACGGCGCGTAGCCGGTGATGCCGGGGATGGAGCTGTCGCGGTCCTGCGGCCCGGAGCCGGAGATCAGCACCACCGCCGGCACCGGCCCCGCGGCGCCGCGCGGCAGGGTCAGCGTGCCCGCCAGCGTGTGCCCGGCCGGGGTCGGGATGGTCACGTTCTCCGCCGTGTACGGGGCACCCGCCGGCGCGCCGTAGTCCGCGTTCCACGGCGCGATGAAGTAGCCCAGCGCCTTCCATGCGCCGTCCTCCCACACCGCCACCACCCGCTCCACGCCCGCGCGGCCGCCGCTGAAGTGCGTCTCGAACCTGAGCTGCGCGTAGTCGCCCGGCGGCAGGCCGGGGAGCGAGGTCGCGTGCTTCGCTTCCATCACCGCGCGGCGCGGGGTGCCGGCGTACGGCTCGCGCGCGCGGCGGGTGGTGGTCTCCCACGCGTCGGCGGCGATGGCGCCGCGGAACTGCGTGCCCGCCGCGGCCCAGCCCTCCGCGTACCGCCCCGCGTCGATCAGCTCCAGCCAGGCGCGCATGGCCTCGGCGGCCTGCCGCGGGTCAGGCTGCGCGCGGAGCGGATCGCTCAACAGCAGCCCGGCCATCGCCAGGAGCACGGCGACCACCAGGCGGATCAGGCGGGAGATGGCTCGGTCGATCATCGTCATCACCGGGTTCGAAGGGATCTGCCTCAGATGGGACGGCCGGCGGCGTCGCGGCGGTAGGCCACGTACGAGTAGACCAGGGGGATGCCGGCCGCGAGCGCGACGCTGGCCGTCATCACCCACGTCCGCTGCGGCGCGGGGAGCCAGGCGGCCGCGAACATGCCCAGCCCGCCGAGCACGAAGGTGATGCCGCCCAGGCGATGCGTGGCGCGCCAGACGCGCTCGTTCTCCAGCGTCCACGGCGTGCGGATGCCCATCCACCAGTTGGAGCGCAGCCGCGGCATGAAGTTGCCGAACACCGCCATCAGCAGCCCCCCGCCGGCCATCATCACCGCGGTGACGTCCATCTCCACGCCCAGCGCGTACGCCATCGTGGCGCCCTGCACGAAGGCCAGGAAGACGACGATCAGGTTCACGATCAGCACCCACTCGCCCGCAAAGCGGCTGACGTTGGCGCGGCGCGGGTCGATGCGGCGCAGCAGGTACATCAGCCCCAGCGACGCGGCGGCGGCGGCGGGGAGCAGGAACGCCGCCTCGCGCCCGGCCCAGCCGTCCACCCGGCCCGCGGCGTCCCAGTGCGTGGGGATGCGCTCGGGCAGGCGGCCGTAGAGGAGCGCGGCGGCGATCCACATCGCGGCGACGACGGCGGGGCCCAGCCAGCGGTTCTTCATCGTCCGTCCTCCTTGCCGAAGAGGGCCATGAGCTGCGCCAGCGCGTCCTGGAAGACGGTGGTCTCCAGCGAGTAGACCAGGTTGCGTCCGCTGCGCTCCACGTTCACCAGCCCGGCCTCCTTGAGCACGGACAGGTGGTGAGAGACGGACGCGGCCGTCATGGGAAAGCGCGAGGCGATGTCGCCCGCGGTCAGGTCGCCCTGGCGGAGCACCCGCAGGATCTCGCGGCGCGTGGGGTCGCCGAGCGCGCGGAGCGTCTGGTCGAGCATCGGGGCGAGTTCCGGGGCATGCTGCACTGTTAGACAACCGTCTATTAGACGTGTGTCTAAATAATCTGCCCGGGTCCTGAAGTCAAGGGTCTCACGCAGAGACGCGAAGGACGCGGAGAGCTACGGGAGGGGATCAAACGATTCCGGGGCGCGGGGTGTAGGACCGGGGAACCCTCAGCGGGAGATGGTGGCCCATGCGGACGACGAGACTCGCGATGATGGCGATGCTGGCGGCGCCGGGGATGGGCGCGGCGCAGGAGCATCATCACCACCCTCCGCCGGCGGCCGGCGCGCAGGCGATGCCGGCCGGGCTGGCGGTGCAGGTGCAGGCGGTGCGCGGCGCGACGGAGCGGTACCGCGACTTCGAGGCGGCGCGGCGCGACGGCTACCGCCGCTTCGGCGACGAGGGGCCGCTGATGGGCGAGCACTGGTATCACCCGGAGCTGACGCGCGGGCCGCTGGACCTGGAACGTCCGTCCACGCTCCAGTACGCCACCATCGATGGGCGGAAGGTGCTGGTGGGCGTGGCGTACACCTGGTACCGCCGCCCGGGCGAGCCGCTGCCGGAGGGCTTCGCGGGCGAGGCCGACGTCTGGCACACGCACGACGTCGCGCGGCTGGCGCGGGCGGCCACGGCGGAGCGGCCGGTGCTGCGCTGGGCCGTGGACCGCCGCATCCGGCGCGGCCGCGTGGGCGCGGGCGACGGCCGCACGCTGCTGACCATGGTCCACGCCTGGATCTGGCTCGACAACCCGGACGGCCTGTTCGCGGAGCAGCACCGCGTGCTCCCCTACCTGCGCGCCGGCCTGCCCGCGGACTTCGCGGTGGGCGCCAGCGAGGAGGCGGCGCTGGGGGTGGCGCTGGGTGGGCCGGAGGGATGCGCGGTGGAGGCGCGGCGCACGGACCGGCTGGCCGGCCTGTCCCGTGCGCAGTCGCGCGACCTGGCGGCGGCGTGCGCGCGGCGGGCCGCGGAGGTGCGCGCCGCCCCGCGCGACGACGCCCCGGCGCTCAACGCGGCGGCGGAGCGTGCCTGGCGCGCCTACGAGTCCGACCGCGCGCGCCTGCTGACCCGCGAGCAGGAGCAGCGCATGGCGCGGGTGATGGGCGCCGCGATGGAGCCCCACATCCCCCACTGACAGAAAGCCTCACGCAGAGACGCAGAGGACGCGGAGATGAAGTTCTCTGCGTCCTCTGCGTCTCTGCGTGAGTCCCCTCAGTTGCCGTTCTCGGCGAGACGCAGGCGCTTCCGCTCGGGGCCGCGCTCGAAGAGGAGGTAGAGCGCGGGCGTGACGGTCAGCACCAGGACCGTGGAGCTGGCCAGGCCGCCCAGCAGCGAGTATCCCAGCGCGTTCCAGATGTTGGAATCCGCCTGCTCGCTGAACAGCACCAGCGGCAGCAGGCCCAGGATGGTCACCGCGCTGGTCATCAGGATGGGCCGCACCCGCTCCAGCGTGCCGCGCAGGATGGCTTCGCGCAGCGGCAGCCCCGCGCCGCGGCGGAGCTGGTTGACGTGGTCCACCAGCAGCGTCGCGTTGTTGGTCACCACGCCGCCCATCATGATGACGCCGATGAACGCCTCGCGGCTGAAGCTGGCGCCGGTGAAGAAGAAGACCAGGAACACGCCGATCAGCGCCATGGGCACCGTCAGCAGCACGCACAGCGGCTGGCGCAGCGACTCGAACAGCGCCGCCGTCACCATGAACACCAGCAGCAGCGACACGGCCAGCACCCCGTAGATCTGCCGCTTCTCGTCGTCCGACCACTTCCACTCCTCGCGCCCCACCAGCCGGTAGCCCGCCGGGAGCTGCGTGGCCTTCATGACCGCCGCGTGCACGCGGTCGCCCAGCTTGTTGGGGCCGCGGAACTCGTAGCTCACCGTGCGCTGGTACTGCTGGTCCTCGCGGACGATGCGGCTCAGCACCTCGCGCTCGTCCACGCTCGCCACGTCGCCCAGGCGCACGGCCTGGCCGGTGCGCGTGGGCACCAGCAGGTTGCGCAGCTCCTCCACCTCCATGCGGTCGCGCCCCGCCAGGCTCACCACGAAGCCCAGCTCCTCCTGCCCCACGCGCAGGAAGCTGCGCTGCGCGCTGCGGCCCACGGCGGCGTTGACGCGCTGCACCACGTCCGCCGCGCTCAGCGCGTGCATGGCCAGGCGGCCGCGGTCCACGCGCAGCACCACCTCCGTGGCCTTGTCGCGCTCGAACCAGGCGCCGGACGCGTTGGTGTCCACGTCCTGGATGCGGCTGAAGCGCTGCAGCCGCCGTCCCAGGTCGTCGGCGATGTCGCGCACCGTCTCGTAGTTGTATCCCAGCACCTGGATGCTGTAGTTGGGCGGCGACCCGCCCCCGCCGTAGAACGACGGCCCGTAGCCGCTGACCCGCACCTCCGCCCCGCCGAAGCCGTGGCTGTACGCCTCGAGCTGCTCCTTGATGGCCACGGGGACGGCCGTGGCCACCAGCGAGTCCGGGAACTCCACGCGGATGGCGGCCGCCTGCGGGTAGACGTTGGTGGTGAAGGTGGCCACCTCCGGCATCTCGCGCAGCCGCCGCTCGAAGAAGCGCACCAGCTCGTCGGTGCGCACCAGCTCCTCGCCGCGCGGCAGGTCGAAGCCGATGCGGATGTAGGTGTCCTGCGCGCCGAACGCGTTCCACACCACCCCGCGCACCACGTACCTGTCGAACAGCCGCCACGACCCGCCCAGCACCAGCAGCGACACGACCACGGCCGCCCAGGGCGCGCGCAGCGACCCGCGCACCAGCGCCGCGTAGACCCGCGCGTAGAGCGGGGTCCGTTCTTCCCGCGGCCGCGCGTGCAGCCTGCGCACGCGGCTGCCCAGCAGGCGCCCCGCCAGCGCGGGCGTAAAGCTGAAGGTGACGAACAGCGAGGCCAGGTTGGTGAAGCCCACCACGATGGCGAGGGGGATGTAGAACAGCCGCACCTCGCCCTGCAGGTACACGAAGGGGATGAAGACGATGATGGTGGTCAGCGTGGCCGCCAGCACGGGCAGCACCATCTCCCGCGCGCCGCGCTCCGCCGCCACCTCCGCGTCCGGCGACGAGCGCGCGTGGCGGTAGATGTTCTCCAGCACCACCACGGCGTTGTCGATGATGAGCCCGAAGCCCATCGCCAGCCCCATCAGCGTGAGCACGTTGAGCGTCAGCCCGCCCACGAAGATCAGGTTCAGGGTGATGAGCGCCGCGAAGGCGATGCTGGCAAAGACGATGGCCGCGGAGCGGAACGAGCGCAGGAAGAAGAAGAGCACCACGAAGACGACCAGGGCGGACGACAGCGCGCGCCCGCGCAGGTCCGTGAGCTGGGCGCGTACCTCCGCGCTCTCGTCGTCGTCCAGGAGCAGCCGCGCGCCGCCGGGCAGCCGCCGCTCCACCCCGGCCACGCGCGCCTTCACGCGGTCGGCGACCTCGACGACGTTGGTGCCCAGCTCCTTGACCACCTGGAAGCTGACCGCCGGCTGCCCGTCGATGCGGTAGAAGGTGGTGGGCTCCTCGTAGGTGTCGCGCACCGCGGCCACGTCCTGCAGCCGCACCAGGCGCCCCCGGTCCGTGAGCAGCGCCAGCCGGCGCACCTCGTCCGCACTCTCCGCGTACTCGCGGATGGCCACGGTGTAGCGCATCCCCCCCTGCCGCACCGCGCCCGCCTCGCGCACGTGCTCCAGGTCCTGCACCCGCGCGCGCACCTGGTCCGGCGACAGCCCCAGCGCCAGGATGCGCGCCTCCTGCAGCTCCACCTCCAGCACCCGCTGGCGCCCGCCCGACGCGCGCACGTCCGCCACGCCGTCCACCTGGCGCAGGTCGGGCGCGATGACGTCGTCCACCAGCGTGGCCAGCGCCTCCGTGGTCAGCGGCCCGGTCACGGTGTAGCGCAGGAAGGGCCGGCTCTGCCGCGCGAACTCCTCCGGCACGTACGGCTCCACCACGGGCCGGCCGGCGGCGGCGGGCAGCGTCTCGTCCAGCGCGGCCAGGCGCTCGCCCAGGTCCAGCCGAGCGAAGTCCATGTCCGCGCCGCGGCCGAACTCCACGTCCACCACCCCGCGCCCCTCCTCGGAGGTGGAGGTCACCTTCTCCACCCCGCGCACCTGCTGCACGGCCGCCTCGATGGGGCTGGTCAGGAACGCCTCCGTGACCTCCGGCGACGCGCCCTGCCAGGCGGCGCGCACGCGCAGGCGGGGCAGCTCCGTGCTGGGGAGCAGCTCCACGGGCACGTTGAGCCACGACGCCACGCCCAGCAGCGCCAGTGCGGCGTACGCCATGCCGACGGCGATCGGGCGGCGGATGGAGAAGCGGATCACGCGGCTCGGAATCGGGCGGGAAGCGGGGTGGACGCGACGGAAAGATAAGAGCGCCGGGAGCGGGCCGGGAGTTGCCCGCCTCCGGCGCCGGCCGGGATGGGTCGCAGGCTCAGCGCGCGGGCAGGGTGGCGACCGCGGGGTGCTGCACGTCGTCGCCGTCCGTGAAGGTGCCGGATACGCGGTTTCCCTCCACGTGCGCCGCACGGAAGCCGGCGGGAAAGGTCACGCGCCGCAGCAGGCGCGTGCCGCGAAAGACCAGCCACTCGCGCCCGTAGCCCACGGGATGGTCGCGGGTGGAGAACTGGTTCAGCCACAGGCTGCCGTCGCCGTCGCACAGCAGGTCCACGGCGGCGGGGGTGCGCGCGCCGAACATCTCGCGCGTGCTGCCGAGCAGGGTGCCCACCAGCCGGTCGATCTCCGGGGCCGCCAGGTTCTGCTCGCGCGTCTCCTGCTCCAGCATCCGGCGCAGGTACGGCCGGATGTCGTCTTCCCCCAGTGCGCGCGTGGGGATGCGGAGCTGCTCCCGCCGGGCTGCGCCCCGCGCGGGAAAGCGGTGCACCGTCTGCCGCGCCGCCTCGAACACCACCACCTCGCCGCCCGGGCAGGTGGTCCACAGCGGCACCGGCACCAGCGCCTGCGCCTGTCCCAGCCCCGCCGCCGCACGCATGCCGCGGAAGGAGATGAGGGTGTCGCCCGGCGTGCCGTCGTCGCGCAGGCGCAGCAGCACGGACGAGTACAGGTCCGCGGGCTGGGAGACGGAGCCGGCGGGCACCTGCACCACCATCCCCCCTGCCGCCGCCCGCAGCTTGTACGGCTCGCCGTAGGAGATCTGCCGGATGTCGCCGCGGACGGTGCCCGTGCGGAGCGGCACCTGGCGCGAGGCGGTCAGTACGCCGGCGCGGTCGTAGACGGTCAGCCCGTGGCGGCCCACGTCCCACACGCCCACGCCGTCGGTGCCGGGCACGGGGGCCAGCGACCACGGGTTCAGCAGCTCGCCCGGACCTTTCCCCTGCCGCCCGAAGCGGGCCTGTATGCGGCCCGCCGTGCTGAAGCGGTAGACGAACGGCTCCAGCGCGCTCAGCACCCACATCTCCCCGTTCCGGCCGGGCAGGACGTGGCGGATGTCGTAGAGCAGCGAATCACCCGCGTACACGTGCAGCGAGGCTTCGCTCACCTCGATCGCCCGCGCCGCGCCGCCGGGCGAAGGCGAGCATCCGGCGGCGAACGGCAGGAGCAGCAGGGCCAGGACGATCGCCTTTCGCGTACGCATGGAAGGACCCTGGAACGTGGGGCGCCGGGTAGCTAGGCCGGCCCCGTCGGGCGGCGGCGAGCGAGCGCGAGCACCGGTCCGGCGAGGCAGAGGACGGCCGCCGCGGGCAGCAGGGCCACCGCCCAGGCGGTGAGCGCGGGCGCCACCCGCGACTGCTGCGACAGCTCGAGACCCAGCACCACGGAGCCGAGCAGCCACGCCCCGGCCCCCGCGGCCGCCACCCAGACCACCCGGCTCCGCCGCGGGCCGCGCCCGTGGAGCGACAGCCACGCGCCCAGCAGCAGGCCGGCGGCCGCCATCAGCACGGCAACCGCGGCGCCCGCGAGCTGGTAGTGGTACTCCCACCCGAGCGTGTGCGCGCGGGCCCAGGGTGCGGACCAGCCGACGGCGGAGAACTCGGGGTGCGCCACGGCGCGCTCCACTGCCGCCGTGTACTCCTGCCGCAGCTGCGCGCGCGCCAGAAGCCCGCTGCCGCTCTCCGCCGCCGTCGCGGCCAGGTTCAGCCCCGCGGCCAGCACGCCGACCAGCAGCACCGCGAGTGCGCCGCGCACGGCCGCGTCCCCGCGTGGGGCGTCCGCTGCCCGCGCCCCCGCGCCCGTACCCGCCAGGAAGGCCGCGATCGGGACCAGGGTGGCCGCCACGCGGGGCAGGTCGCGGCGCCATCCGTCCGCCGCACCGGCGCCCAGGGCCACCAGGACGAGTGTCGTGGAGGCGAGCAGCACCGCCATCCAGGCCACGAGCCGGGTCCAGAAATCCCGCTGGAGCATCATGGCGGCCTCCGGGGAGAAAAAATTCTCGGTACGGGATTCGGGAGAAAAGCCGCCGACAGAGCGTGACCGACGTCCGCCGGCAGACGCGGGAGAGTGTCCCGTACGCAACGCCTGCGGAAGCGAGGTGTGAGCGGTCGAGCTCTCGTGGTCAGTCGCCGCCGGCAGGGGCGGGAGCGGGGGATTCGGCGGGCGGCGCGGGGGCGGGCTCGCGGGCGGGGCGGCCCAGGGCGGCGCGGATGCGCTCGCCGAGCGAGTCCAGCACGTCGTAGGCGACGGGGATGACCACCAGCGTCAGCGCCGTCGCGCTCAGCAGGCCGCCGAACACCGCGATGGCCAGCGGCGCCTGCAGCTCCGCGCCCGGCCCGATGGCCAGCGCCATGGGCAGCAGCCCCAGCATGGCGGTGATGGTGTTCATCACGATGGGCCGCATGCGCGCGCGGCCGGCCGCGAAGATGGCGTCGCGGCGGCTCATGCCCTGGCGGCGCATCTGGTTGATGAAGTCCACCTTGACCACGGCGTCGTTGTCCACGATGCCCACCAGGATCACCAGGCCGATCAGGCTCATGGTGTTGATGCCCGCGCCGGTGATCCACAGCGCCACCGCCGCGCCCACCGCCGCCAGCGGCACCGCCAGCAGCACGATGAACGGCAGCAGCAGCGACTCGAACTCCGCCGCCAGCAGCATGTAGACGAGGAGGACGGCGAGGAGGAAGGCGAAGGCCAGGTCGCGGAAGCCCCTGCGCATCTCCTCGTTCTCGCCGCCGATCTCCACCCGCAGCCCGTACGGCGCCGGCGCGGACCGCAGCGCCGCCTCCACGCGCTCCACGGCGCGGTCCACGCCGCCGCTGGCCACGTCCGCGTGCACCATCACCACGCGCCCCTGGTCCACGCGGCGGATCTCGCTGGGGCCGGCGGCGTCGTGCACGCGCACCAGCTCGCGCAGGGGCACGCCGTCCACGCGCAGCTGCTCCAGCGTGGCGGCGCTCTGGCGGGCGGATTCCGGCAGGCGGACGACGACGGGCACCTTGCGGTCGAACTCCACGAAGTCCGTGGCCACCGCGCCCTTCATGTAGTCCTCCACCGTCCGCGCGATGCGCGCGGGGTCGATGCCGAACGCCGCCGCGCGCTCGCGGTCGATCTCCACCCGCATCTCCGGCTGGCCCAGCTCCGTGCCCAGCCGCACGTTGGCCAGCTCCGGCAGCGTGCCCAGCCGCCGCCGCACCGTGGCCGCGTGCGCCAGCGCCGCGTCCAGGTCCTGGCCGCGCACGCGCACCGCCAGGTCCGCCTCGCCGCCGCCCAGCAACCGGCCCAGCGCGGTGGCCTGCCCGCTCTCCACCGTCACGCTGCCGGGGGGAAAGCTTCCCATCCCCCCGCGCAGCCGCTCCAGCGCCGGCGCCGTCTCCTGCCCCGGGCGCAGGCGAACGTCCAGCACGGCGGTGTTCAGCCCGCTCTCGCGGTCGTCCATCCCCGCCACCGCCACCTGGCGGCCCACGCGCGTGAACACCGCGTCCACCGCACGGTCGCGGCGCACCAGCGCCTCCAGCCGCGCGCTCTCCTCCGCCGTGCGCTCCAGCGGCGTGCCCTGCGGCAGCTCCATCCGCAGGCGGAAGGCGCCCTGGTCCACCTCCGGCAGCACGCCGCGCGGCAGGGTGAGCGCGATCGCGATCCCGATCCCCAGCAGCAGGAACGCGATGCCCAGCGTCCGCCCGCGACGGCGCATGGCCGCGTGCAGCACGCGCTCGTAGAACGCGGCGAAG
>DASTLD010000206.1:0-5988 GCA_035715345.1 Longimicrobium sp. | reverse complement strand
AGCAGCCCCAGCACCGTCGCCGCCGCGTGCGCCGGGGTCATGGTCCCGTTGCGCAGGTGGAAGAACGGCGCGACGAGGAAGGTGGCCAGGTAGATGAGCCAGACGTACGGCGTCCACCCGAGGTCCGGGTCGGGCGGCAGCAGCCGCAGGCGCCGCGGGGCGGCCGTCCGCGGCGCCGTGGGGCCGTCGTGCGGGTGAGCGAGCGTGTCCATGGCCGTGAAGAGTAGCGTGCGGGGCGGGAGCGCCGCCACGGAAGCGGCACCGGCGCCGGCCGCGGGGACCGGCGCCGGTGCCGCCGCGGTCAGCGCAGGCGCAGGTCGTCGATGCGGAAGCCGAACGCGCCCGGCTCCGGACCGCCGGCCAGGACCAGCGCCATCACGTCGCTGCCGTCGATGCCGAAGTCCGCCCAGGAGAAGGAGACCTCCGCCCACTCCGGGCCGGCGGTGAAGGTGCGGGTCAGGGGCATCATCCCCTTGCCGCGCGCGAACACCATCGCCCGGTACACCCTGCCGTCGCCACGCGCGCGGAAGGCAAAGCCGGGCCGCGCGGCAAGGTCCACCGGCGTCATGGGCTCGGCGCCGGGCGACCACATGGCCCCGTACCACGCGTAGGGGAGCGTCGCGGTGATGGTGCCGGTGACGGAGAGCGCGTACCCGCTGCCGCCGGCCCCGGGGGCCTCCACCTTGACCTGGCCGGTGGAGGTGCCGCCCGCCATGACGTCCGCGGAAGGCATCCAGGAGCCCAGCGAGGCGGCGATCGCGCCGCCCTCGAAGTCGCTGACCACGCCCGCCTGCACGCCCGCCGCCGCGCGCCGCTGCGCCTCGTGCACCGCCGCCACGCGCCGCGCAAAGCCCGCGCGGTCGATGGGCACGCCGTCCTTCCACACCCCCGCGATGGCGCGCGTGGCGGTGATGTCGCGCGTGGGGTCGCCCTCCACCAGCAGAAGGTCCGCGCGCATGCCCGGCGCAATGCGCCCGCGGTCGCCCAGGCGAAAGGCGCGGGCGGGCACGCTGGTGGCCGCCGCCAGCGCCTCCGCGGGCGTGAGACCCGCGCGCACCAGCAGCTCCACCTCGCGGTGCATGGCGATTCCGTAGGCGGTCCCCGGGTTGGGCGCGTCCGTGCCGGCCAGGATGGGCACCCCCGCCGCCTTCAGCCGCCGCACCGCGGCCTCCGCCGCCGCGTAGCTGGTGGCGGGCGCGCCGGGCCGCTTCGGGAAGCCCATCGCCAGCCCCTGCGCGCGCGACGGGAGCAGGTACGGCGCGAGCCGCGGGTCGTCCGCCAGTCCGGCGCCCCCGCCGGTGCCCGCGATGCTCCCCAGCACGCTCAGCGTGGGAATGACGAACGCCCGCCGCTCCGCCGCCAGCCGCGCGAAGTCCGCGTCCACCTCGCCGTCCACGGACAGGTGGACCAGCGCGTCCGCGCCCGCCTCGATCGCGGCACGCGCACTCGGGACGTCGCCGATGTGCACCACGGCCAGCCTGCCGCGCCGGTGCGCCGCCTCGATCGCCGCCCGCAGGGTCGCCCGGTCCAGCGTGGGCAGCTCCATCCCGTAGGTGTCGCCGGCGTCGTAGACGATCTTGATCCAGTCCGACCCCTCCGCGATGCGCGCGTCCACGAACGCCTGCGCGGAGTCCGGCGTGGTCAGGGTGGGGATGGGGATGCCGAACTGGGTGCCGTGCCGCGCGGCGCGGTGACCAGGGTGCCGGCGGAGAACAGGTCCGCGCGGCCGCGGGCCTGACCGCCCGCCTGCTCCGCGCGCAGCGTGCGGGCGGTGGCGACGTCCGTGAACATGTCCAGGTGCGTCGTCACGCCGAAGACCACCGCCTCCTGCAGCGCCTCGCCGAAGGTGTGCGTGTGCGCGTCGATCAGCCCGGGCAGCAGGGTCTTGCCCGCGCCGTCCACCGTCACCGCGCCGGCGGGGGCGGCCAGCGAGCGGCCCACGCGGGTAATGCGGCCGCCCTCCACCAGCACGTCCTGCCGCTCCAGCACGCGCTCGCCGTCGAAGACGCGCACGCCGCGGAAGAGCGTCGCCGCCGGCTGCTGGGCGGCGGCGGACGTCGGTCCCCCCGCCAGGGCGATGAGGAGGATGCAGGCGACGCGGCGGAGCCACGCCCGCGTCAGGCTGCGCATCGAACGGATGTGGATCGGGTTCATGCCAGGTCCCGGGATGGATTTTGAGCGCGGGAGCAAGGCGTTCGCTCCCCCGTGCCCGAGAAGATGGCGGGTGCGGCGCCCGGCGGGTATTCCCAATCGTCACGACTTACGCGTGACGTTTGTCACCCCGGGAGGGGCGGGGGGGAGGAGGGTCCCTTCACCGCCGCTGCCGCATGCTGAGGGCGGTGAACTCGAGGGGGGCGCGGCCCGGGTGCTCCCGGTAGATGCGCAGCAGCTCCCGCCGGCGCTCGGCCTCCGCCGCGTCGATGCCCTCCGCGGCCGCGAGGCGCGCCAGGTCCGCCTCCACCCCGGCGGGGTCCTGGTTCTTGAGGCACAGCAGGCTCAGTCCGGTGAACGGAAAGCGCTCGAAGGTCTCCACCAGCACCCCGCGCAGCACCGGGCTGTGGCGCAGGTGGAACGCGATGGCGCGGTCGATCCCCCGCACGGGGTACTCCGGGAACGCGGCGGAGTGCATCAGGGCGGAGGCGAAGTTGTTGAGCATCAGCTCCGCCATCGCCTTCACCTCGTCCAGCGACGCGCGGTCGCCCTCGCGCCACTCGGCGCCGTCGTAGAAGTACGGGCGCAGGTACGGGCGCTCCACCAGCAGCCGCACGTGGTCCGACGTCTCCGCGATGGCCCGCTGGATCAGGTGCAGGTCCGGCTGCTTGCGGGCGATCTCGAGCTGGCGCACGGACGTTTCGATCTGCTCCCCGGCCAGCCGCAGCTGCTTGCGGAAGACGGTGAAGTTCAGCAGGCCCACCGCCACCAGCAGCAGCGTTGCCCCCAGCCCCAGCAGCCCGATCCAGACGTCCGCTCCCATCTCCCCTCCCCTCACGATCCCGCCGCGTTGGTCCGGTGAGCACCGGCGCTCTCCGGCGGATACCGCACGACTCGCTCCGGGGCGTCCGTCCGCTTGACGGGTGCGTCCGCGGCGGGCACATTCCGCCCCCGCATGCGCCCAGAGAATGAGCCCGCCGGGCCGGACTTCGAGGTCGTCCGCGACCCGCTGTGGAACACGATCCGCCTGGACCCCACGGCGGTGCGCGTCATCGACACGCCCGAGTTCCAGCGGCTGCGCCACATCCGGCAGCTCGGCCTGGCGTACCTCGTGTACCCCGGCGCCACGCACACCCGCTTCGACCACGCGCTGGGCGTGTACCACCTGGCGCGCTGGGCGCTGGGCATCCTGGCGGAGCGCGGCGGGCTGGACGCGGTGGACCCGGCGGAGTGCCGCGTGGTGCCCTACGCCGCGCTGCTGCACGACGTGGGGCACTACCCCTTCAGCCACGCGCTGGAGGAGCTTGGCGAGGAGCTGGTCACCGGCGACCACGAGGCGCTGGCGGAGCGGTTCCTCCGGGCCGCCGGCATCCGCGAGGCGCTGGGCGGGCTGGGGCCGGACGCGCCGGAGCGCATCGCCGCGCTGATCCGCGGCACGTCGCCTTCCCCGCTGCAGGGGCTGGTGAGCGGCAGCCTGGACCTGGACAAGATCGAGTACCTGCGCCGCGACGCGCGCTTCTGCGGCGTGCCGTACGGCGAGGTGGACGTGGACCGCCTGCTGCACGCGCTGGTGCTGCTGCCGGACCCGGAGACGGGGCGGCTGGAGGTGGGCATCCACGAGAAGGGCCTGTCCGCGCTGGAGTCGCTGCTCTTCTCCAAGTACCAGATGTTCCGCAACGTCTACTGGCACCACGCCGTGCGCGCGGCCACCGTGCTCTACAAGCGGCTGGTGCAGGACGCGCTGCTGGGCGGCGTGGTGGCGTCGGAGGAGCTGGTGGGCCAGAGCGACGAGCGGCTGCTGACGGTGCTGGAGCTGCGCGCGGAGGGGCGGGCCGATGCGGCCTCGCGGCGCGTGGCGGAGCGGTGGATCCCGGCCGTGCGGCGGCGCCTGCTGCCCAAGCGCGCGCTGGAGGTGCCCGGCGAGGCGCTGCGCGGGCTGCCGGGCGAGTGCTGGATCACGGAGGACGCGGAGCTGCGCGGCGCGTTCGAGCGGCGCCTGGCGGGGGAACTGGGGCTGGAGGAAGGCGGAGTGCTGATCGACTACCCGGAAAAGCCGCGCATGCTGGGGCTGGACCTGCTGATGCTGCGCCGCTCCGGCGCCGTGCAGCGGCTGACCGAGAGCGGGCGCGCGGGGCTCATCGAGGTGCCGCGCGTGGCCGACGAGCTGTACCACACGGCGCGCCAGTTCCGCGTCTTCACCACCGCGCGGCGGCAGGTGGACGCGGCGCGCGTGCTGGAGGTGCTGGCGATGGAGCCGCCCGCGGCGCGCGCGCGGCTGGGCGCGGCGGAGGCGGTGCTGTGAGCGGCGAGCACGGCGACGGCGCCCCCGCGCTGCGCCCCGGCGGCGCGCACGTCCTGATCGCCGAGGACGATGCGGCCGCCGCGCGGGTGCTGCGGCTGATGCTGGAGCAGGTGGGCTACCGCGTCACCGTCGCCCCCGACGGCGAGACGGCGCTGCGCTTCCTGGAAGCGGAGGGCGCGCCGGACCTGCTGATCCTGGACTGGATGCTGCCGGAGATCAGCGGGCTGGAGGTGTGCCACGCCGCGCGCCAGCGCTGGGACACGCTCCGCCTGCCCATCCTGATGGTGACCGCCAAGGCCGACCCGGAGAGCATCTACGCCGCCTTCGACGCGGGCGCCAGCGACTACATCGCCAAGCCGTTCCGCGGCGCGGAGCTGCGCGCGCGGGTGGACGCGCACCTGCGCACCAAGCGGCTGCACGAGGACCGCCAGCGCATGGAGGAGCACCTGCGCGAGCGGGACAAGCTCTTCACGCTGGGGCTGCTGGCGGGCGGCGTGGCGCACGACCTGAACAACCCGCTGGCGGTCATCGGCGCGCACGCGCAGATCCTGCTCAAACGCGCCACGGACGAGCAGTCGCGCGAGCAGCTCCGCGAGATCGAGGCGGCGGTGGAGCGCTGCACCCGCATCGTGGGCGACCTGCTCAACTTCGCGCGGCGGCACCCGTCGGAGCGCGCGCCGCTGGACGTGGCGTCGGTGCTGCGCGCCACGCTGGCCCTGCGCGAGCGCAGCCTGTCGTCCGCGGGCGTGGAGGTGCGCGCGGAGATCGCCGGCGACCTGCCGCTGGTGGCCAGCGACTGGCACCAGCTCCAGCAGGTGTTCCTGAACGTGATCGTCAACGCGGAGCAGGCGCTGGCGGAGGCGGGGCACCGGCTGCGGGTGAGCGCGCGGGCGGAGGGCGACCCGGCGGAGGTGGTGGTGGAGTTCTGGAACGACGGTCCCCCCATCCCCGCGGACCACCTGCCGCACATCTTCGATCCGCTGTACACCACCAAGCCCGAGGACCAGGGCACCGGGCTGGGCCTCTTCATCTGCCGCCGCATCGTCCGCGAGCACGGCGGACGGATCAGCGTGGAGAGCGGCGCGGCGGGCACCACCTTCACCATCCGGCTGCCTTCGGGGGGGTGGTAGGGGCCGCATCACCCCGAACGAAGAAGCCCTCCCCGCGTCTGCGAGGGGGGCTTTTGGGTTGGGCGATGGGATCGGTGCGCGTGGGCAGCGGGGCGGCGTTCTACCGCGGGCGGCCCCACCCCCCGGCCCCCTCCCCCCGCGCCCGCGACACGTCGGTGTTTCGTCAGGCCTGGCGCACGAGGCGCGCGGAGAGGGGGAGACCTGAACTGCGCCGCGGCCGGCCTGGTGCACGAAACCAACAACCCTCCCCCAGACTTGGGGGAGGGTGGACGAGTAATGCGAGTCCGGGTGGGGGCGCCCGCCCGCGCGGCGACCTTGTTCCCCACCCTACGGGCCGTCATTGCCGGGCGGCGCCTTTCCTGCTTCCGTCTCCTTCGCTCCCCCCTGTCCCCCCTTCGGCGGCGG
>DASTLD010000205.1:0-23906 GCA_035715345.1 Longimicrobium sp. | reverse complement strand
TGGCGTCCACGGCGGCGTTCCAGCCGGGGCCGCTGATGGCCGTGTACTACGCGAGCAAGGCGTACGTCCTCAGCTTTTCGCAGGCCGTCGCGGAAGAGGTGGCGGGCAGCGGCGTGCGCGTCTCCTGCCTGTGCCCGGGCGCCACGCGGACGGAGTTCCAGAAAGTCTCCGACATGGAGAACTCGCGCCTGTTCAACGCGCCGCACGTCATGGACGCGTCCGACGTGGCCCGCATCGGCTACCGCGGCATGCTGGCGGGCAAGCGCGTCGTCATCCCCGGCATCGCCAACAAGGTGATGGCGCAGGGCACCCGCATCACCCCGCGCCGCCTGGCCACCTGGATCGCGAAGAAAGGCCAGGAGCGCGTCTGACCGGCTGAGGCTAGTCGCCTCTCACCCGGTTGTCATCCTGAGGGAGCGCCGCACGGAACCCCTTGCATCACCGCCGCCTGGGCGCGACCGACGGATCTTCTCTCCCTGCCGCGGAGACGGGTTCACGCGCGAGTGCACGCACGCTCCTTCGCGCGCCCGCGGCACGCCGGCAAGATCCTTCGGTCGGCGCCGGGGATTCGCTCATGCGTACGGAATCGCGAGGCGCCTCGCTCAGGATGACAACGGGGGCGCAGGGCGCCTCATCCCGCAGGATGACAGCGGTTTGGCGTGGCATGGAGACCGTCGAGCGGCGCCGAAGGCCGCGTGCAGTCCGCGCAGGCGGACTTCGTGGTGTCTCAGCCGCGAATTCATTCGCCGGGGGGTCTGCGCCGGGCGCCGGCGTCCCGCCTCGACCCTCGCCGACGGGGATCATGTGACGGATGAACGAAGCGCGCCCCGCGGGATGAGCCGCGGGGCGCGCTTTTTCATCGCCCGGATCAGTTGTCGAAGACGAAGGTGCGCAGGCTGCCCTGGCCGCCGATCTTCTGGATGATGTAGAGGTCGTTCTGCGGGTTGTACGAGCCGTAGAACTCGTGCCCGCCGATCATCGTGGACGTGTACTTGAAGGTGCCGTAGTCGCTCCACCCGGCAATGCCGGCGTCGCGCAGCGTCTCCGTGCGGCTCTGCGCCCAGCCCGGCACGTACTCGTCGCCCATCTTCCAGTAGTACAGGTCCGTCACCCGCAGCGTCAGCTCCTGCTCGTACCTCTGCGACACGGTCGAGAGCCGGAACCGGCCGCCCACGATCTCCACCGTCCGGTCGTAGCGGGCGCCATGCTCGTCGTAGAGCGCGGTGTCGGCGCTGACCAGGTACGGCAGCGCGTTCTCCTGCGCGCGGATCAGCGGGTAGTCGCGCCACTCCGTCACCGTGACCCGCGCCGTGCCGGTCCTGCCCTCCACGGTGGCGGTGATGATGGCCTCGCCGCCGGCGTGTCCGTACACGACGCCGTCCCACGTGACCCACGCCTTGGACTCGTTGCTGGTGGACCACGTCACCGGGCGCTGCAGCACCGTGCCGTCCGACGCCTTGACCACCGCCGTCAGCCGCAGCGTCTTGCCGGGATCGACGGTGAGGGCCGTTCCGACGATCTCCACCGTGGCCACCGTGTTGTTCGGGGGCGTGTTGCTGACGACGACCTCCGCCTCGCCGCGCTTGCCGCCGCTGACCGCGGCGATGACCGCCGTGCCCGCGCGGAGGGCCATCAGCCCGCCGGAGTGGTCCACGCGCGCCACGCTGGGATCGCTGCTGATCCAGGTGGTGTGGGCGCCGTCCACCGGCCGCCCGTCCAGCCCGGTGACGACGGCCGTGAGCGTGCGGCTCTCCCCCGCAACGAGCTGCAGCGCGCCGGGCGAGACCACCACCGCCGCGACGACCGGCGTCTCCACGCCGCCGCCGCCTTCCGTGGGGCTCTCGCCGCAGGCGGCGGAGAGCACGAGGCCGGCGACCGTCGCGGCGCGGCGCAGCCAGGGGAGCACGAATCTATGTCCTGCAACCGCGCCGGCCCGGGCGGGGCGGGCGGTGGTGATGGCAAGGCCGTTCACACTGAAGCTGTCGAGTACCGCAAGCGCGACGCGCATCGATCTGATCTCCGGGAGGGGTAAGGGGGGTCCTGCGTTTCGACGGCACCCGCCAGGGCAAGACCGGGCCCTCGCGGCGGTCCGCGCGCTACGGCGTTGTGCCGCAAACAGTTGAACCAGGCCGCGCGGTGGAGCGGCCGCCGGGGAGTGTCACCCGCTGGGGACAGAAGCGGACGAGTGGACGGTACGGTGGACGCGCGGCGTCGGCTCCGGCGTGTGCGGCGCAAGATCCTGGTGGCTGCCGGGCGCCGCGGGCGGTATCGTCCCCCGGTCAGCGGGGTGGACGCGGCGAACACGAGAGGACGGGATGCGCGAAGAGGCGGAGCGGCGCGAGGAGACGCTGGACCCGGAGAGCTGGGACGACTTCCGCGCGCTGGCGCGGCGGATGGTGGACGAGACGGTGGACCACCTTTCCACGCTGCGGGACGGCCCGCCGTGGCGGCCGCTGCCGGAGGAGGCGCGCGCGTGGTTCGCGGGTCCGCCGCCGAGGGAGGGGATCGGAGCCGAGGCGGCGTACGAGGAGTTCGCCGCGCACGTGCGGCCCTATCCCAACGGCAACCTGCACCCGCGCTTCTGGGGATGGGTGCAGGGCACGGGGACGCCGCTGGCGATGATGGCGGAGATGCTTGCCTCCGCGCTGAACCCGCACCTGGCCGGGTTCGACCAGGCGCCCGCACGCGTCGAGCACCAGGTGCTGGGCTGGCTGGCGGAGCTGATGGGCATCCCCGGCGCCAGCGGCATCCTGGTCAGCGGCGGCACGGTGGCCAACCTGCTGGGCATCGCCGCCGCACGGCAGGCAAAGGCGGGGTGGGACGTTCGCGAGGAGGGCATGGGCGGCGACCGGCCGCGCCTGGCCATCTACGCGTCCACCGAGACGCACGGGTGGGCGGGGCGCGCGGTGGAGGTGCTGGGCCTGGGCCGCCGCTCGCTGCGCCCGGTGCCGGTGGATGCGGATTATCGCGTGGACGTGGACCAGGTGCGGCGCGCCGTCCACCGCGACCGCGAGGCGGGGATGCGGCCCATCTGCGTGATCGGCACCGCGGGGACGGTCAACACCGGCGCCACGGACGACCTGGCGGCGCTGGCGGACCTGTGCGCGGAGGAGGGGCTGTGGTTCCACGTGGACGGGGCGTTCGGCGCGCTGGCCCGGCTGTCGGAGCGGCTGCGGCCCATCGTCGCGGGGATGGAGCGCGCGGACTCGCTCGCGTTCGACCTGCACAAGTGGGGATACCTGCCGTTCGAGTGCGCCTGCGCGCTGGTGCGCGACCCCGCCGTCCACCGGGGCACCTTCTCGCTGCGCGCGAGCTACCTCGACGCGACCAGCCGCGGTCCCATCGCGGGCGGGCTGCCGTTCGCGGACCGCGGGCTGGAGCTGACGCGCGGGTTCAAGGCGCTCAAGGTGTGGATGTCGCTCAAGGCGCACGGCGTGGACAAGCTGGCGCGGCTGATCGAGCAGAACGTGGAGCAGGCGCGCTACCTGGCCGCGCGCGTGGACGCGCACCCGGAGCTGGAGCGCGTCGCGCCGGTGCCGCTCAACGTGGTCTGCTTCCGCTACGTGGGGAGCGATCTGCCCGCCGAGGCGCTGGACGCGGTGAACCAGGAGGTGCTGGTGCGGCTGCAGGAGCAGGGCGTGGCCATCCCGTCCGGCGCGGTGCTGGGCGGCCGCTACGCCATCCGCGCCGCCGTCGTCAACCACCGCAGCCGCCGCGAGGACTTCGACGCGCTCGTGGAGGGCACCGTCCGCATCGGGCGCGAGGTGGTGGCGGCACTGCCTGAGCCGGCACCACACGGAGCTTGACCATCGGTCCAAATTGATCCAGATTTTGGATCAACCGATCCGCAGAGCGTGGAAGATGAGCCGCAGGCCGGTCCGGAGCGCGGAATCACGAACCCTCGGCGACGTGCTGGCGTCGCAGGCCTTCGCGCGCCTGGTGGTCAACTTCGCGCTTCACGGCGAGGCGCCGCGGCATGTTCGTGGGCTCCAGCGTTCGGCGGGCCTGTCCATGAGCTCGCTCGACCGCGAGCTGCGGCGGATGGAGAAGCACGGGCTCATCGAGCGGGTGGCGGCCGGCGGGCGCGTCCAGTACCGCGCGGCGGAGGCCAGTCCGCGCTGGAAGGTGCTGCGCCAGCTCATCGCCGGCTTCGCCGACCCGGCGGAGGTGGTGGAGGAGGCGTTGTCCGGCGTGGAGGGCGTGGAGGCGGCGTTCGTCTACGGCTCATTCGCGCGCGGGGACGCGCGGGACGACAGCGACGTGGACGTGCTGGTGGTCGGCGCGCCGGAGGCGGAAGCGCGGGTCGGGCACCTGGCGGCGGAAGCGTCCATCCTGCTCGGCCGCCCGGTGGAGGTCCGCGCCTACACCCGCGAGCGGCTGGCGCGCCAGCTCGGCGCCGGCAACGCTGTCCTGCGGCGGATCATGGAGGGTCCGAAGCGGTGGATGATCGGCGACGAGCGCGCCCTTTCGTCTGCGGTCGCAGAAGCCAGTGTCGAGAGAGGTTAAGTCGTTGAAGGCATGGAAGATGCAAATGTTCTGGCGCAAGCGCCCGCGGCAGTGAGCGGGCCGCGGGAACCGGGGAAGGAGGGCCGCAGGATGAAAGCCAGACGCATCTTAACCGCCGCGATCGTGACCGCCGCCGCCGCCCTGGGCGTGGCGTGCTCCAGCCCCACCACGGCCAACTTCGACGGCCCCGACGTGGCGCCCACCGCGCCGCCGACGGACACGACCGGCTTCGTGCCGCCCGCGACGCCGTAGCCGGCTCGATCGCACGACGGAAGGGGCTCAAGCGGAGGCGTCCGGCTCATCGCCGGGCGCCTCGCGCGTAAGGCCCAGCTGCCGCAGCTTCTTCTGCAGGCTCTGGCGGTGCAGGTCCAGCGCCCGGGCGGTGGCGGAGACGTTGCCGCCGTGCCGTTCCAGCGCCGCGCGCAGGAAGCGCCGCTCGAACTCGTCCATCGCCCGGTCGCGCGCCTGGGCAAAGGGCAGCCCGGCCAGCGCGGCGTCCAGCGGGTCCACCGCGCCGCGGCTCTCCGCGAGCTGCGGCGGCAGGTCCCCCGCCTCGATCACGTCCCCCTCCGCCAGCACCACGGCCCGCTCCACGGCGTTGCGCAGCTCGCGTACGTTCCCCGGCCACTCGTACGACAGCAGCAGCCGACGCGCACTCTCGCCGACGTCGCGCACGGTGCGGCCGTAGCGCTCCGCGAAGTGGGCCACGAAGTGCAGCGCCAGCGCCAGCGCGTCCTCGCGGCGCTCGCGCAGGGGCGGCAGGTGCAGCGAGATGACGCGCAGGCGGTAGAGCAGGTCCTCGCGGACGGCGCCCGCGGCGGCCATCTCCTCCAGCGGGCGGTTGGTGGCGGCGACCACGCGCACGTCCACCGGCACCGGGCGCGTGGAGCCCAGGCGGGTTACCTGCCGCTCCTCCAGCGCGCGCAGCAGCTTGGCCTGCGCGGCGGGCGCCAGCTCTCCCACCTCGTCCAGGAAGAGCGTGCCGCCGTGCGCCGCCTCGAACAGCCCCTCGCCGTCGCGGTCCGCGCCGGTGAACGCGCCGCGCACGTGGCCGAACAGCTCGCGCTCCACCAGCTCGCCGGGCAGCGCGGAGCAGTTGAGGGCAATGAACGGCCCCGTGCCGCGCCGGCTCTCGTCGTGCAGCGCCCGCGCGACCAGCTCCTTGCCCGTGCCGCTCTCGCCGGTGACCAGTACGGTGGCCTCCGTCGGCGCGGCGCGGCGGATGACGCGCACCACCTCGCGCAGGGCCGGGCTGTCGCCGATCATGCCGCGGAAGTCGCCGGCCAGCTCGCGGCGCAGGCGCGCGTTCTCCGCGCGCAGGGCCAGCACCTCGCGGGCGCGGCGGACCAGGGCGCGGATCTCCTCGTTGTCGAACGGCTTGGGGACGTAGTCGTAGGCGCCCTCGCGCAGCGCGCGCACGGCCGTCCGCTCGTCGCCGAAGGCGGTCATCAGCACGAACAGCGTGCCGGGGTGCCGCGAGCGCACGTCCTCCAGGAGCTGCAGCCCGTCCATGGCCGGCATGGTCAGGTCGCTGACCACCAGGTCCGCGGGCGCCTCGTCCAGCGCGGCCAGCGCGGCGGGGGCGTGCTCCGCCTCGCGCACCTCGTGGCCGTCGCTCTCCAGCAGCTCCGCCAGCGAGAAGCGGATGGCCCGCTCGTCGTCCACCACCAGGATCTTCACGAGGGCGAGGGCTCCGGGGCGGGAAGGGTGCGCGCGGTGGGGGAGGATGCGGCCGCCGCGGGGGACGGCATCACGACGCGGAACTCGGCACCGCCGCCGGGCGCATCGCCCACCTCGGCGGTCCAGCCCTGCTCGCGGGCCAGGCGGCTGACCACGGCCAGGCCCAGCCCGGTGCCGCTGCCGCTGGTGTGGAAGGGCTGCCAGATGCGCTCGCGCTCCTCCGCCGGCACGCCGGGGCCCTGGTCGCGCACGGCCAGCACCATCGCGCCCTGCTCCTGCCGCGCCTGCAGCGTGACCGTGCCGCCCGCGGGGCTGTGGGCGATGGCGTTCAGCAGCAGGTTGAGCAGCGCCTGCGCCAGCGGCTCGCGCGGGGACGACGCGGACAGCTCGCCGGCGTCCGCCACCAGCTTCACCTTCGCGCGGTCGGCGCGGCCGGAGACCAGCAGCGCCAGGTCGTCGAACAGCGGCGCGAGCGGCGTCCGTTCATCGCCCGTACCCGCCCGCGGGGCGCGCTTCGCCAGGCCGAGCAGGTTGGCGACCAGGCGCTCCACCCGGCCCACCTCCTCCAGGATCACCGAGGCGTAGCGCTGCCGCTTCGCGGGCTCGATCTCCTCCTCCGCCAGGCGCTGGGCCAGCGAGCGCACGCCGGTGAGCGGGTTGCGGATCTCGTGCGCCAGCGTGGCGGACAGCTCGCCCACCACGGCCAGGCGCTCCTGCTCCGCCGCCGCCGCGGCGATGTCGCCGGTGCGGGCGGCGCGCACCTCGATGTCGTAGAAGCGCAGGCGGGCCACGCCCACGAAGATCAGCCCCTGGATCCAGACCATCGCCAGCGGCATCAGGTAGACGTTGAGCGCGCCCCGGCTCACCATCCCGCTGACCAGGCCCATCGGGAAGACGATGCACATCAGCAGCACGATGATGCGTCCCATCCGCCGCTCGTGCGGGGCGATGCGCTGGTAGCGCTTCATCATCCGCATGAAGAGCAGGGTGGCGGCGCTCCACCCCACCACGTTCCACCCGACCAGCACCGGCTCCGCGAAGTGCCGGTTGGCGCTGGCCAGGTCCACCGGCAGCAGCGCGACGCCCAGGGCAATGACGGCGAGCGGCATCCAGCGCGGCTGCACCGTCTCGATGAGCGCGAAGGCCAGGAACAGCCCCGGCGCCAGGTGCACCGCGCCGCTCAGGACGGGGCGCCAGGTGTCCCAGTCGCCCGTGGCGTACGCCCATCCCTGCGCGAACAGCCAGGTCAGGATGGAGAGCTGGAAGAACGCGAACCAGCGCACCCCGCGCGAGCGCGGGTTGAACAGCAGCAGCAGCGCGGTCCCGAAGAAGGTGACGCCCAGCGCGAAGAACGCCACCGCCGCCGCGGATGCATCGCCCATCAGAAGGTGAGCCCCATGCCGAGGACCAGGGTGCGCTGCGCGAAGAAGGCGGGCATGCTCCGGCGCTCCGTGTAGCCGGCGCCGTAGGTATAGGACTGCACGTTGGCCCTGTCCAGCAGGTTCAGCCCCTCCAGGTACACCACGCCCACGCCGGCCTTCATGGGGATGTACCGCGTCAGCCGCCCGTCGAGACGCGCGTAGGTGGGCATGCGCGCGCCGTTGGGGGCGCCGTAGACGGGGCGGCCGTCCTCGTCGGCGCCCAGGATGGCGGTGTACGGCCGGCCCGTGCCCAGCCGCAGCGTGCCGCCCAGCTCCCACTGCGGCCGCAGGACGATGCGGGTGACCGCCGTCAGCGTGTGCGTCACGTCCACCGCGGACGGGGCGGTGCCGCCGTCCTCCAGCTCCACGCTGCCGTCCAGGTACGAGTAGGTGATCCAGCCGTTGACGCGCTTCTGCTCGTCCCAGCGCACGATGGCGTCCAGCCCCGCCGCGCGGCCGCTGGCGATGGCCGGACCTTCACCCGTCGCCGTGTAGTCGCCGTAGGCCTTCCAGAAGCCCTCCACCTTGAGCGACGGCTCGCCACCGCGCTCGGCGCCCAGCACCAGGTGCCGCGCGCTGCCGGGCGTGCCGCTCGGCGATCCCGCGTCCGGCACGCGGTACTTGGCCCGCCAGGCGCCCTTGTGGAAGACGCCGCCGGCCAGCCGCAGCGTCCAGGGGCCCGCGCGGTAGGCGACGGCCAGGCGCGGGTCCGCGGTCCACGCGCCGCTGCCGGGCAGCCGGTCCACGCGCGCCCCGGCGATGACCGCCAGGTCCAGCCCCAGGCCGCGCTCCGCCTCCACGTACGCGCCCACGTGGGTGGCATCCTCCGCCATGCCGTCCAGCGCGCGCGAGGGTGCATCGGGATCCATGCGGTCGGTGGTGGGGACGGTGCCCGTCTGCACGCCGTCCATCCACGCGCCCTCCACGCCCGCGGAAACGCGCCCGCCGGCGATGGTGACGTCCGCGTCGAAGCGGGCGGATGCGCCGCGGTCCGTGCGGGCGCGGTCCAGCACGCCGAACGCGTACTCCGTCGTGCGCTTCGAGGCGGAGGCCACGCCGCGCAGGGCGATGCGGTCTCCGGCCAGGGTGGTGCGGCCGGAGAGCGCGGCCAGGCGGTTGGCGCCGCCGGCGCGGAAGCCGCCGGTGTAGCCGTAGGCGTCCACCTGCCGCTCGGAGCCGTCCCCGTCCGCCATGGCGATCAGCTTGACCTCCGTGCCGGCGCGCGGCTCCCACGCGGCGCCAATCATCCCCTCCAGGGCCTGCGGCGCCCGCACGAACTCCTCCGTTCGGCCGTGCATCCCCAGCATCAGGCGGCTGTCGGTCAGGCGCACGGTGCCCCAGGCACCCGCGGTGGCGCCCAGCGGCGCGTCCAGCGTGGTGCCGAGCTGCACGGTGTTGGCGTTCAGCCGCACCACGCGCGCGTCCGGGCGGCCGACCGTCGTCAGGTCCAGCACGCCGGACAGGGCGTCGCCGTAGCGGGCGCTGAAGCCGCCGCTGGAGAAGTAGGCGCTCTCCAGCACCTGGGCGTCCAGGATGCCGAAGGCCGCGCCGTTCAGGGTCTCGTAGCGGCCGGGGTAGAACAGCCGCGCGCCGTCCACGAACACGGGAGATTCGGCCGGGTCGCCGCCGCGCACGTACAGGTCGCTGCCCTCGGCGGCCCGGGTGGTGCCCGGGCCGGTCTGGAAGGCCTGCATGACGTCCGCGGTGCCGCCGGGCGTCACCAGCACGTCCATGCGCTTGAGGGCCGTGGCGCTGCGGGTGTCGTCCATCCGGTTGCCGCCCTCCACCACGATCTCCTCCATCTGGAGGGACTTTCCACCCGCCGCCGCCTGCGACACCGCGCCGGGGCCGCCGCCCTCGCGGAAGCGCGGGTCGCTGGGGAAGAGCGCCGCGGCGCGCCGGCGGAGGGCGTCCGCGTCCGCCGCGCGGTTGGAGCGGCGGTACATCTCCGCGAGATAGTGGTAGGTGTTGGCGAAGTGCGGCCGCGCGGCGTCGCCCTGCTGGCTGAGCAGGATCTCCAGGTGGCGCAGGGCCTCCGGGCCGCGGCCCAGGAAGTCGGGCGTGTGGAAGTGGTTCATGGCCAGGCTGAAGCGCGCCTCCCAGTGCGTGCTGTCGATCTGGAGCGCCTCTTCCAGCAGCGTGTTGGCCTGCCCGATCAGCGTGCCCGCGCCCATCATGCTGGCAAAGGGGATCAGGCAGCGCGACTTGACGTCGGCGAGGCGCACGCGGGGCTCCGGGTTGCGCGGCTCCGCCTGGATCCAGCGCTGCAGCACGGGCTCGGCGCGGCCGGCGTGCAGCTTGGCTTCCGTCTCCTGCTGGGCCTGGCCCGCGGCGATGCACTGCCGCACCGCGTCGCGCGCCGCGGCGGCCTGGTCCGCGGGGAACTCCTGCGCCGCGCCATCGCGGGCACCCATCGCCAGCGCGGCCATCACCGCCGCGCCGATCATCACTCGCTTGTGCATCGATCCATCTCCGGTGTGGGTTGAACTCGACAGCCCTCGTCGGCTGTGCGTCCCTACAAGGCAACCGCGGGACCGGAGATGCCAGGATCGTAAGGTGTTGTGGGGTGGCGGTTTAGGGGATCTGGTGATGCGGGAGGGGTGCAGCGGATGGGCGACAGGTGCAGCCGCGGGGCTGCACCCTGACCGCGGTTTTGGTGCAGGTGGCACGCGGTAGCGGGCGGTGGCAGGCGGTGGCAGGCGGTGGCAGGCGGTGGCGCATTTGCCCCCGGCGAATGAATTCGCGGCTATGAAAACGTGATGTCCGCCTTCGCGGACGGGCTCCGTGTGCGGGATGGATCCGTGCGTGGGGCAGGCACCCTCGTAATCCGCGCGAGACGCGGAGGGCGGCGCATGTCCATGGTAGAGACGCCCCGCCGGGGCCGTCTTTACGGGAGCCAGATGAAACACGGTAGGTTGCACCGTGCGCAGACAGCCCCTCCCCCGAAGTTGGGGGAGGGGCAGCGAGGAACGAGCGGGGAGGGGGCCTCCGCCCACGGGAGGCACCCCGCCCCCCGCAGCGAACCCCGCCTGCAAGACTCTCCGCTCGAGCGTGCGCGCGCTCGATGCCGGCAGGGTGAACGCCCCTACACCGCCTCCAGCTCCGCCCAGCGCGCGTACAGCGCCTCCACGCGCTGCTCCGCCTCGCGGAAGTCCGCCGTGACGCGCGCCACCTCGTCGGGGGCGCCGGCGTAGAGGGCGGGGTCGGCCAGGCGCGCGGCCAGCGTCTCCTTGCGCTCCTCCGCCTCCACGATCAGCGCCTCGATCCCTTCCAGCTCCTTCTGCTCCTTCCAGCTCAGCTTGCGCGGCCTGTCGGCGGCGGCGGCGGCCGGGGCGGCGGGCTTGCGCTCGCGCGCGGGGGCGGACGCGGCCGCCTCGCGCTGCTCCTTGAGGCGGCGGTACAGGTCGTAGTTGCCCGCGTGGCGGTGCACCACGCCGCCGCCCTCGAAGACGATCAGCCCTGTCGCCACCTTGTCCAGGAAGAAGCGGTCGTGCGTCACCAGCAGCACGCATCCCCCGAAGTCCGCCAGCACGGACTCCAGCACCTGCAGCGTCACCAGGTCCAGGTCGTTGGTGGGCTCGTCCAGGATCAGCAGGTTGGCGTCCTGCAGGAACAGCCGCGCCAGCAGCAGCCGGTTGCGCTCGCCGCCGGAGAGCGCGCTCACCTTCTGCCGCTGCTGCTCCGGGCGGAACAGGAAGGTCTCCAGGTAGCCGCGCAGGTGCGTCTTCTCGCCGCCCACGTGCACCCAGTCGGACTCCGCGGCGGCCTCGTAGACGCTCTTTTCCGGGTCGATGTCCTCGCGGCGCTGGTCGAAGTAGGCCATGCGCGTGTTCTTGCCCAGCTCCACCGTGCCCGCGTCCGGCGGCTCCTGGCCCAGGATGATGCGCAGCAGCGTGGTCTTTCCCGCGCCGTTGGGGCCGATGACGCCGATGCGCTCGCCGGCCTGGAGGATGGTGCTGAAGTCCCGGACCAGGACCTTGTCGCCGTACGCCTTGGAGATGCCGTGCAGGTTCAGCACGGTGCGTCCCAGCCGCGGCGCGTCGGCCGCCGTGATCTCCACGGCGGTGCGCGTGGGCAGGCGCTTCTCGCGCTGCTCCGCCTCCAGCGCCCCCAGCCGGCCGATGCGCGCCTTCTGCTTGCCCGTGCGCGCGGAGGGCGAGCGGCGCACCCAGGCCAGCTCCTTCTCGATCAGCCGTTTGCGCTTGTCCTCCTCCACCGAGGCGCGCTCCATCCGCTCCGCCTTGGCCTCCAGGTACTCCGTGTAGCCGCCGGGGTACGGCGTCAGCTCGCCGGTGGAGACCTCCAGCATGCGCGTGACCACCCGGTCCAGGAAGTAGCGGTCGTGGGTGATGAGCATCACCGCGCCCGGGTAGTCCGCCAGGTGCCCCTCCAGCCAGGCGACGGTGTCGGCGTCCAGGTGGTTGGTGGGCTCGTCCAGCAGCAGCAGCTCCGGCTCCTGCAGCAGCACCCGCGCGAGCGCGACGCGCTTCTGCTCGCCGCCGGAGAGGCCCTCCACCTTCCGCTCCCATCCCTCGACGCCCAGCCGGGTCAGGATGGACTCCAGGCGATGCTCGTAGTCCCACCCGCCCAGCGCCTCGATGCGCGCGGCGGCCTTCTCCTGGCGCGCCAGCAGGCGGCCGGTGTCGCCGGTGCCGGCGGCCAGCGCGTGGCCGGCGTCGTGGTAGGCGGCGATGGCCTCCAGCAGCTCCGGCCGGCCCGCCGCGGCGGCGGAGAGGATGGTGGCGCCGGTGTCGAACTCCGGCTCCTGCGACAGGTAGCCCACACGGATGCCGCGCTGGAAGGCCAGCGTGCCGCCCTCGTGCCCCTCCACCCCCGCGACGATGCGGAACAGCGTGCTCTTGCCGCTGCCGTTGACGCCGATGAAGCCCACCTTCTCGCCCTCGTCCACGGCGAACGAGACGCCGTCGAAGACCACGCGGGTGCCGTAGCTCTTGAGGAGGTTCTGGACGTTGAGGACGTTCATGCCGATCCGCTTGCGTTGCTTCGGTTTGCGAGCCGCGAAGCTAGGGCAACTGCAGGGAATAGGGAATAGGGATCACGGAGTAGGGAGGAAGGCTGCGCTGGTGTTTGGTGCTTGCTGCCCACAAGCAACATTGTCATCCTGAGAGAGCGCCGCACGGTTTCTCTTCCGCAGGGGCAAGACTCCGGGCGCGACCGAAGGATCTTCTGTCCCTGTCGCGGGGCCGGTCGTGCGGAGACAGCCGGCGGGTTCCTTCTCGCGACACGAGCCCGTGCGCACACGGGCAAGGTCCTTCGGTCGGCGCCAGAAGGCGGCGCGAGGAACAAGGGCCGGTGCGGCGCCTTCCTCAGGATGACAACGTGAGGTGTCGCGATTCTGTTCGCTGTTCCCTGTTCCCTGTTCCCTGTTCCCGTTCCCTATTCCCTAATCCCTATTCCCTCGCCCGGCACGGGGGATGCGGCGGGGCGGGAGACCGGCTGCCGTCCCAACGCACACGCGGGTCCGCATGACGCTGTTCACCTGGCTGCTGTTCTTCTTCGTGGCGTTCATCTCCAAGCTGCTGCTGGGGATCGTCGTCTGCTACCTGATCTTTCCCGCCGACCGCACCTGCGACGAGTGCGACGGCGAGACCCTGCCCGTCCGCATGGGGTGGATGGGCCGGACGATGTCTTGGCTGATGCGCGGCTCCCTGCAGCGCCGCTGGTGCCCGCGCTGCGGCTGGGAGGGGATGACGCGCACGAGCCCCGTGGACCGCACCGGCGGCGCGCCCGCCGAGGTCGACGCCGAGCCCGCGACCTGGTAGAGACGCAGAACGAAAGAGCGGCGGCCCGGAGATCAGCCTCCGGGCCGCCGCTGCTTTCGTGCTGCCCATTACGCCATTGCGGGCACCGCCGCCCCTTCCGCTTCCGACTCCGGCTCGCCGGGCAGCGGCGCCAGCTCCGTTACCCGGCCGGTATGGAACGAGAAGCGGCCCACGCGCGGCACCCACCGGGCCGCGCGGCGCAGGTCGGAGGGCGTCAGGCCTCCGCTGCCATCCTTGTCCACGGTGGCGCGGGCGCGAAGCCAATCCCGCACGCGCCGCCACTCCTGCTGTGCCGCCTGCAGCTCGGGCTCCCGCTCCACCGTGTCTTCGATGTCGCCGAGCGTCACGGTGTCGCTGCCCTCCTGCCCAGCCGCCGCGCGGGCACGCAGGGCGCGGAACAGGGCCGGAGCCACCGCCGGGGCGCCGGTGTCCACCGCCAGCAGGAAGAGCACGGCCTGGTAGTCCGCCAGCTCCTTGCCTGTGCCCGCGAACCCGCGCCGCTCGTAGGGCTTGAGACTGGCCTTGATCAGCCGGTACACGTTCACGAAGCGCTTGAGCGCCCGCGGCGAGCGGCCCAGCAGCGGCGCCAGCTCCTCCATGAACTTCAGCTCGGAATCGTAGACCTCCAGCCCCGTCGGCAGGTCCGCGTCGTCATCCTCCGGCTCGGCGGCCTTGCTGCTGATGGCGGCCTTGGCCGGCACATCCTCGTCCCCGGGCTCACCCTGGCCGTAGAAATCGGCCGGATCGAAATCTTTCACGGAGCTGAAGCCCTTCCCGATCGGCGCGTTCATCCGTCCGGCGCCGCCGGTGATCCCCCCCTGATCCGGCCCGCCGGCCGTGCCATCACCCGTGCCCCCGCCGATTTTCGGCGCCGGCTTGCCATCTCCCGTGTTGGTGACGGGGTCGGGCACCAGGCTGGTCTCCAGCAGCCCGCGCACCATGTCGCGGGCGGCGCCGTCCGTCATGGGCGCCAGCCAGAAGGGGACCTGGAAGATCTTCTCCAGGTAGTCGTGCGTGGTCGCCTTGCCGAACAGCTCCTCGAACTCCGCGCGGGCCGCTTCGTCGCCGGGGTGCGGCTGTCCGTCGGAGCGCGAGCCGCTGGCCAGCAGCTCCCGGTAGCGTGCCGCCAGCGAGCGGGTGATCCAGCGCGCGTCCACGCCCACCACGACCACGAACAGCGGGAACGCCAGCAGCAGGTGAACGGCCTGCAGCACCTCCACCACCTTGGCCGGCGGGCAGCGGTCCAGGTCGTCGATGTACAGCACGATGCGGTTGATGCGCTTGCGCGTGCGGCTGGGGCGCCATGCCTCCGGCCGCTTGACGTCGAACGCGTCCCACTCCTCGTCCTCGTACGTGGCGTACTTGGCTAGACTGCGCCCGGCCTGGTCCTCGCCGGATACGGGCGGGCACAGGCGCCAGTTCTCCTCCTCGATGTAGTCGGAAAGCTTCTCGAAGTCGTTGCGCACCATGGCCAGCACGCCCAGGTGCTTGCGGTAGTCGGTGCTGTTTGCGCGCTCCTCGATGAACGATGTGAGCAGCGGGGTGAGCGACGCGTTCTCCACGCGCGCCTGCGCTTCCGCCACGCGCTGCTGGGCCTGCTCCTCCTTGCGCTTGGCGGCCAGGTAGTCCGCCTCGTGAAGCCGGAGCTGCTCCTGTGCCTTGCGCACCTCTGCCAGGTTCTCCGCCTGCTTGCGCGCGATCTTCTCGTCCACCTTGCGCTGGGCCGCCTCCACCGCCTTGACGTGCTCGCCCACCCAGGTGAGCTGGCCCTGCAGCCACTTGGCCACGCTCCCCAGCAGCCCCGCCGCGCCGCCGATCATGGCGCCCACGCCGGTGAGCCCCGGCACTTCCGCCAGCCACAGCGCGGCCGCCGCGACGGCCGCGAGCACCGGACCGGCGAGCAGCGCGGCGAGCAGGCCCCGCCACCGCCGGCGGCGCTGATCGTCCTCGCCGTACAGCAGGGGCGCCAGGACGCCGTGGCCGCGCGTCAGCAGCGTGCGGGCCTCGCCGAGCGCGGTCCGCAGCGCGAGCGCGCCACCGGCCGCCTGCACCAGGCCGAGCGCCTTGAGCGTGGGGTTGATCGCATTCTTCACGTCCTCCAGGGGCACGTCGCCCAGGAAGTTCTCCGCCGTGAGCGCCGCCAGCCGCTCCGACTCCGTCCTGAACCTCGTCTCGGCAGTCTTCAGCTCTCCTTGCGCCGTGGTTACCTGGGCCTCCGCCTGGACCACCTCGCGCTCCGCCTCCCGGGCCGCCTGGCGCGTGGCGCCGAGCTGCGTCAGGACGTGCTCCTGCAGCTCCTGGCTGATGCTGCGTGCGGGCTCGCCGGCCACGCGCAGGTTGTCCAGGATGTGCTGGACCAGGCTGGCCCACAGGTTCCCGTCGCTGTAGTGCCAGGCGTTGAACTCGATCTGGACGATGCGCTTGTAGAACGTCAGGTCGCGCTGCATGGCGCCCGAGCTGTCCGCCTCGCATGCCAGCCGCTCGACCTCCTTCTGCAGCATGCGCATGAAGAAGGTCTTGCCCGATCCCCACTCGCCGAACAGCCCGATGGAGAGCGGGGGGCCGACGGTGCGCGCGGCGATCAGCCCCGCGAACGCCCTCACGTCGCGCCGGATGCCGAGGAAGTCCCGCGCGCCGTGCCCCGCATCCGCATCGAACGGCGGCAGCGGCGGCGGCGTCTCGGCCGGCTGCGGAACGAGCACCTCGGCCCATGCGTCCTCGTTGTCCGGACCGGGGCGCACCCACTCGAAGAACCGCTGGCGCAGGTCCGCAACATCGATCCCGTGCCGCGAGAGCAGGGACGCGACGGCGGAGTGGTCGGCGGGTCGCGGGTCGGTCAGCAGGGCCGCGACCAGGTGCCGCGCGTGGATGCGCGCGTTTCCCGAGGTGGCGCGCGAGATCTCGCCCGCGCGGTCCAGGGCCTCCGCCACGCCGCGGCTCAGGGCTCGAATCTCGTCCGGCGGCGTGGTTCCGTGTGAGAAGGCGGTCAGGTACTCCGACAGCTTTCCGTCGCCCTCGAACTCGAGGATCGTCGCGACCCACGCACCCGCCCAACCGGCGTCGCCCTCCCAGCGGCGTGCCGCCAGCGCGAAGCCCATCAGGAGGTCGGCCGTGAAGATCGGCTCGGAGCCGGTGCCTGCCCCCGCCGCCACCAGGCTTGCCATCCCGAGCGCCTCCCGGACGCCGGGCGAAAGCGTGTACGTCCTGCCGTGACCGTCCCCGCCCACCCACACATGCCCGTCCCACGTGCCTGCCCCCGTCTCCGCCTTTGGCGCCGCCGACCGGACGACCTCCGCCATCTGCGGTGCCTGCGCCGTCTGCATCACCTCCTGCTCATTCCCGGTGGGCGCCTGATCGATCAGGGCGGACAGCTGCTCCGCGATCTGGGCGAGCGCCGCATCTGGATCCTTCCTTGAGAGGAGGGGATTCCCATCGCCAGGGAGGATTACTGCCGGGAGAAGCGTGTCGAGGAAGTCTCTATCGGTGTGATCTATCGGCACAACGAATATTGGCGCTTTCGGATCACGAATCGACCGGAACGCTTGGACTTCCAGTGGGGCGAGTCTGCTGTCGCGGTAGCGGCGACTAGCGAGGACAATCAGTACGTCTGAAGCTGTAGCGGCATCAGCTCGCACCGCGTCCATATTACCAGCATCCACGACACTCCAAGTAAGTACGTGGCGACCTCCGCGAGAGAGCAGCTCGCTCAGCTTCATTGCCCACTCCTGCACGTCCGAAGCGCAGGAGATAAAGATGCTACGCTGGCTAGCCGGCGGACTCTCGGTCTGTATGAAAGGGTCCAACTGGATCTGGTTGGCGTCGGCATCGTCCGACGAAGCGCCGCGCGCGGCGGCTTCGACGTCGATGTCGCGGCTTTGGTGAGAGGTGCTCTGCTCGTCCATCATGGAGGGACTCGTGTCAGGGCGGGCGTAATGCGGAGGGGATGCTTTATCTAAAGACGGATTGAGGATGCGTCCAGAACGAACGTTCCGCGCTGGCCGCGGGAGGGGACGGGGTGCAGATTGCCTCGGCGGCCGCTATAGACCTTCGATGGCCCCGGATCGGGCGATTCCATGCTCCTGCGCAGCACCGAGCGCGGCCTGTACTGCGAGGCCGGCGACTTCTACGTGGACCCCTGGCAGCCGGTGGACCGGGCGGTCATCACCCACGCGCACGGCGACCACGCGCGCTGGGGGTGCCGCTCGTACCTGGGCAGCCGCGAGGGCGAGCGCGTTATGCGCACGCGCCTGGGCGCCGACGCGCGCATCCGCACCGTGGAGTTCTGCGAGGCGGTGGAGGTGAATGGGGTCCGTGTGTCGCTGCACCCGGCGGGGCACATCCTGGGCTCCGCGCAGGTGCGCGTGGAGCACGGCGGCGAGGTGTGGGTCGTCTCCGGTGATTACAAGACGGAGCCGGACCCCACCTGCACGCCGTTCGAGCCCGTCCGCTGCCACACCTTCGTCACCGAGTCCACCTTCGGCCTGCCCATCTACCGCTGGGACCCGCAGGAGACGGTGTTCGCGTCCATCGATGCTTGGTGGCGCGCCAACGCGGAGGCGGGGCGCGCGTCGCTGCTGTACGGCTACGCGCTGGGCAAGGCGCAGCGCCTGCTGGCGGGGATCGACGCCTCCATCGGCCCAATCTTCACCCACGGGGCCGTGGAGCGGCTGACGCAGGACTACCGCGACACCGGCATCCCCCTGCCGCCCACGCTGAACCCCATGGCCGCGCCGCGGGGCACGAGCTTCGGCGGGGCCCTGGTGCTGGCGCCGCCCAGCGCGCAGGGCACGCCGTGGCTGCGGCGCTTCGGGACGGTGTCGTCCGCATTCGCGAGCGGGTGGATGCGGGTGCGCGGGCAGCGCCGGCGCCGCTCGGTGGACCGCGGCTTCACGCTCAGCGACCACGTGGACTGGCCCTCGCTCCTGGCCGCCATCGACGCCACCGGCGCGGAGTGCGTCTGGGTGACGCACGGCTACCGCGAGCCGGTGGTGGGCTGGCTGCGCGAGCACGGCCTGCAGGCCATCCCCGTCGCCAGCCGCTGGGAGGGCGAGAGCGACGAGGCGGACGTGGTGCCCGTCCCCGAAGCGGGTGCCGACGACGCGGAGCCCCGTCCGGAGTAGCGACCCCGTGCAGGCTGTCCCCTGTAACCTGTCCCCTGTAACCTGCCGTTGAAGTCGTTCGCCGCGCTGTACGCCGAGCTGGACGAGACCACGCGCACCGGCGAGAAGGTGGACGCGCTGGTGCGCTACTTCGCGCGCGTGCCGCCGGAGGACGGCGCCTGGGCGGTGCACTTCCTGAGCGGCCGCCGCCCCAAGCGCCTGGTGGGCGCGCGCCGCCTGGCGGACTGGGCCATGCAGGCCGCCGACGTCCCCGAGTGGCTGTTCGCCGAGTGCTACGAGGCCGTGGGCGACCTGGCGGAGACCATCTCCCTGCTGCTGCCCGCCAGCGGCCGCAGCAGCGGCCTGCCCCTGCGGCACTGGGTGGAGGACCGCCTGCTGCTCCTGCGCGGCGAGGACGAGGCCACCCAGCGCGCGGAGATCCAGCGCGCGTGGGCAGAGCTGGACGGCGCGCAGGCGTACGTCTGGAACAAGCTCATCACCGGCAGCTTCCGCGTGGGCGTGTCGCAGAGCCTGGTGGTGCGCGCGCTCGGCCGCCTGTCCGGCGTGGACGAGGCCGCCATCGCGCACCGGCTGATGGGCGCGTGGGACCCCACGCCGGAGTTCTTCGCGCGGCTGGTGGCGGCGGACACGCGCGACACGGACCTGAGCCGGCCCTATCCCTTCTTCCTGGCGTACGCGCTGGAGGGGGAGCTGGAGGCGCTGGGCGATGCGGCGGAGTGGCAGGCGGAGTGGAAGTGGGACGGCATCCGCGCGCAGCTCATCCGCCGCCGGGGCGCCACCTTCCTCTGGTCGCGCGGCGAGGAGCTGATCACCGAACGCTTTCCCGAGCTGGCGCAGGCGGCCGCGCTGCTGCCGGACGGTACCGTGCTGGACGGCGAGATCATGCCCTGGAACGGCGGGCCGCTCCCCTTCGCGCAGCTCCAGCGGCGCATCGGGCGCAAGGTGCTGGGGCCGAAGATCCTGGCGGAGGTGCCCGTGGTCCTGCTCGCCTACGACCTGCTGGAGGCGGACGGCGCCGACGCGCGCGAGCGGCCCCTGGCGTGGCGCCGCGCGCGGCTGGAGGAGATCGTGCGCGCCGCGCCCACCGCCGGCCGCATCCTCCTCTCCCCCGTGGTCCACGCGCGCGACTGGGACGGCGTGCTGCAGGCGCACCGCGAGAGCCGCGAGCGCGGGGCGGAGGGGCTCATGCTCAAGCGACTGGACGCGCCCTACGGCGTGGGGCGGCGCAAGGGGGGATGGTGGAAGTGGAAGGTGGAGCCGTTCACCGTGGACGCCGTGCTGATCTACGCGCAGCGCGGCCACGGGCGGCGCGCGTCGCTGTACACGGACTACACCTTCGGCGTGTGGAAGGACGGCGAGCTGGTGCCGTTCGCCAAGGCGTACAGCGGGCTCACGGACGAGGAGATCCGCCGCGTGGACGCCTTCGTGCGCCGCAACACGCTGCAGCGCTTCGGGCCGGTGCGTACCGTGAAGCCCGAGCTGGTGTTCGAGCTGGCCTTCGAGGGCATCCAGCGCTCGCCGCGCCACAAGAGCGGGGTGGCCGTGCGCTTTCCCCGCATGCTGCGCTGGCGCACGGACAAGCGCCCGGAAGACGCGGACTCGCTGGAGACCATCCTGTCCCTCATCCCCTGAGCGCGAAAGGACTGGCGCCGCGCCGCCCTCGCACGCACACTGTGGGCAGATACCCGTCCGTTTCCATCCCCCCGTCTCCGATCCCCATGCGCACCCGATCCCTCGCCGTCCCCGCCGCGCTGGCCCTCGCATTCCTGGCCGCGGCCGCATCGCCCGCCGCGGCGCAGTGGCCGTACCAGCCCATCGTGGAGCGCGAGTTCCAGGAAGAGGCCGGCGACGTCTGTTCCTACGCCTACCACGAGCAGGGCTGGACCGTGCGCAGCGGGTCGGCGGGGCAGGCGTGCTTCACCACCACGCTGCGCGACCTGCTGGACAGCGTGCAGATCGAAGCGACCGCCCAGGCGCTGGAGGGGCCGGAGGTGTCGTCGTTCGGGATGATGTTCGGCTACCGGCGCATCGAGGGCACGGACCAGGACCGCTACTTCCTGTTCCGCATCGGCACCGCGGGCGACTACACGCTGGAGGCGTGGAACCGCGACGAGTGGCTGACGCTGATCCCCTTCACCCCGCACCAGGCGGTGCAGACGGGCCCGCGCGCCGTCAACCGGCTGGCGGTGCGGGTGGACGGGAGCGTGGCCGTGCTGATCGCGAACGGCGTGGAGCTGACGCGCTACGACACGGGGCGCGAGATCGTGGGGGCGGCGGGCGTCTACACCAACGGCGCCTACCCGGAAGACGAGGTGCCGGCGATGAACGTGCTGTTCACCGACTTCCGGATGACGCCGCTGTCGCCGCCGGCCGCGGCGCGCTGAGGGGCGGGGCGATGGCGGCGTCCGAGCAGCTGGCCCGGCGCCTGGCGGCGGCGCACCGCGAGGCGCTGGCCGTGGGCGACAGCCCGCTGCGCGCGGACCGCCTGGCGGACCAGCTGCCCGGGGTGATGGCGATGCTGGAAGGCGAGGACCTGGACGACATCACGCGCAACCGCGTGCACGACGCCCTGGCCGCCGCGGAGCGCGCGCTGCGCCGCGACGACGACGGACGCGAGGCCGCGCGCCACCTGGCCGCCGCCATGCGCCTGACGGAGAACCGCCCCAAGGCGCCGTCGCCCTTCCTGGACGACGACTGAGGGGCGGGCGATGGAGGACGCCGATCGCGCGGACGCCGAGCGCATCCGCGACGCCCTGGTCCGCGCCGCGCTGGACGCCTGGGAGGATGCCGGCGTGCAGGGCCTCTGCGCCGAAGGCCGCTGGGAGGCCGCCGTCGCCGCCATGCGCCGCGCCCCCCTCCCGGGCGATGCGCCCGATGCCGGCCGGACCCCGCCGCGGCATCCCAACCCCCGCTGACGCGCGGGCAGGATCCTTCGGTCGCGCCCATGGGCCGCCGCACCGGATGGTCCCCGCGCGGCGCTCCTTCAGGATGACAACGCGGGTCTCACGCGACGAACGAGGCCGGCCCCGAATGCATCGGGGCCGGCCTCTCTCGTGATGCCCGCACATGCAGTCCGCGCAGGCGGACTTCGTGCTTCTGGAGGCGCGGTTTCAACCGCCGGCTGGATGGTCGCCGCGTGCGATGGTGCCCGCGTCTGCGCAGAACCCGTCCGCGCAGGCGGACATCACGTTTTCATAGCCGCGAATTCATTCGCCGGGGGACATGCGCCGGTGCCCGCTCCGCCGTAACCCGGCGCACTATATCACCCAACCGCTGTCTTTTCCGGGCCCCCGCGCCGGGGCCCACGCCGCTGTACGGGGCCGACATCCTACCCGGCACTTCCATCACCCACACCGTCCTGATCGGCCTGCGCAGGCGCCTGCCCGGCGCGCGATTCCCCGCCCCGCCCGATATCGACCTACCGCACCGCCGCCTGGTCCGCCAGCGTCTTCGCCTCGCGGCTGCGGCCCGCGACCACGAAGTACGTCAGCATCAGCAGGGCGATCAGGCCGGCGAAGGCGAACTTGATCTCGCGCGGGAGCTGCGAGGGCGAGATGAAGCCCTCGATCACCCCCGCCAGCACCAGCATCATGGCCGTGCCGCCGATCAGCGAGACGGCCTCGCGCGCGCGCTCCGCCACCACCTCGCGGCGCGTCCTGCGCCCGGGCGCCAGCATCCCCGACCCCATCCACAGCCCCGCCCCGCCCGCGATGCAGATGGCCGTGAGCTCCACCACCCCGTGCGGCCCCACGAAGGTGAGGAGCTGCGTGAGGTGCGCGTAGTTGGCAAAGGTGCCGAACACCACGCCGATCATGATGCCGTTGAAGAGCAGGATGAGCACCGTGCCCGCCCCCGCCAGCACGCCGCCCGCGAAGGCGATGAAGGTGACGCCGATGTTGTTGGCCATCAGCCCGGCGGCGGCGTACGGCATGTCCGTCTCCGCGATCTCCACGTACCCCTCGCCGCGCGCCTCCTTGGCCGCCGCCTCTTCCGCGCGCGACATCATCTCCGCGTCCAGCACCTCGCGCGAGATGGCGGGGTCGCGGCGCACGGCGGCCATGCTCAGCAGCAGGGGCAGGTAGAACAGCGCCGCCGCCACGGCGATGGGCTTCCACCGGCGCCGCACCAGCGCGGGAAAGCCTTCCTTCACGAAGTGCCAGAAGCGCGGCAGCGAGCGGTTCTCCAGGCGGTACAGCAGGTTGTGCCCGCTGCCCACCCGCCGCTCCAGCGTGTACAGCAGCTCCGGCGAGCCGCCGTAGGTGCGCGCGCGGGCCAGGTCCGCCGCGACCTCGCGGTACAGCGCCGCAAAGCGCGACACCCGCGCCTCGCCCAGCTTGTCCAGCCCGATGGTGCGCGCCGCCTCCAGCAGCGCCACGTACTCCTCCCACTCCCTGCGCTGGCGCCGCACCAGCGCGGTGGCCTGCGCGGTGCCGGAGCGCCCGCCCGCGCCCGCCGCGCGCCGCCTGCGGCCCTCCTCCTCGTGCGCCAGCACCAGGAAGTCGTCCATGGCCATGGTCCCGCGGCGCGGGTCCTCCGCGAAGCGGCGCCCCAGGCGGCCCATGAGCTGGCGGGCCAGCGTGCCGCGCACGTCGGGCGCCAGCGTGGCGCGCCGCTGGGCGAACATCTCCAGCGCGGCGTACTCCGCGTCCGTCAGCAGCGGCTTGCCCAGCGCGGGCGCGTCCGGCGCGGCGGCGGTCTCCTCGGGGATGGGCTGGCCGGTGCGGTCGCGCACCACCACCGTGCCCGCCACCATGTCGCCCAGGCGCTTGGTCTGCGGGTGCAGCATCATGGCCACGCCCCCCACCGCCCAGGTGGCCGCCGGCTGCATGTCCACCCAGCGCGCCAGGTTGCGGATCATGGAGCCGCGGAAGGTGAGCGGGTAGCCGCCGTCGTGCACCACGCGGATGCCCATGCGCCGCTTGCCGGGCGTCTGCCCGTCGCGCAGGCCCTCGTAGAGCGCGAAGTACCCCCACACCAGCGCGAAGCTGACGAAGACCATCACGGTGCGGCCCAGCGACTCCACCAGCCCGCCCAGCCCGAGCTCGCGGTCCAGGAAGTAGAAGAAGAGCGCGCTGCCCAGCAGGCCCGCGATCATCAGCAGCAGGTCCAGCAGCAGCGCGGTAAAGCGCGAGCCCAGGTCCGCGATCTCGTAGCCGATGGCCACGTGCTCGGGGGTCTCGACGTCCACCTGCCGGTCCAGGAGCACGTGGTGCGCGGCCGCGGTCTGTGCCATCGGGGAGCGGGAGTGCGGGAGGGGGTGATGCGAAACGGCGCGGGCGGCCCGCAATGTAACCCTGCCGCCTGCCCGCGCGGGAGAGTCTTGGAATCGGCGAAGGCGCGCCCCTACATTGTCACCGATTGCATCACGCAGAGACGCGGAGGGCGCAGAGGATCTC
>DASTLD010000204.1:0-13791 GCA_035715345.1 Longimicrobium sp. | reverse complement strand
TGGAGGGGCGGCTGCTCTTCCGCTGCGACGGCAAGGACTACTCGCTGGGGCGCGGCGAGGTGCTCTTCTTCGGCCCCGGCGAGGCGCACGACATCCGCGCCGCGGAAGAGAGCGCGCTGCTCATCACCGTGGCCGCGGAGGGCGACGACTTCCGCCCCGAGGAGACGGCGAACGCCTGACGCGCCGCAATCTCCCAGACACACGACGGCGGTCCGGACGCGCTCCGGACCGCCGTTCCGTTTGACCAATCTCCCACCTCGTGGTTACCATTTGACGACGCCAGAATTCAGGCACCTCCCACGATCGCGCCGGACCCCCATCATGACGCTCACTCGCCTCCTCTCCGCCGCCGCCGCGCTCGCGTGCCTGCTGGCCGCAGCGCCGGTCCACGCGCAGGCTCCCGCCGCGCCGTCGCGGGGCTTCGTGGCCGAGTACGCGCCGACCGACGACGCCGACCACGCGAGCATCCGCGCCTCCATGCAGGAGCACGGGTTCCTGGAGCAGGTGGCCACGCACTGGAACCACTGGGTGCGGCTGCCGCGGCGGGTGCCGCTGCGCATGGCGGAGTGCCCGGAGTCCGGCGTGGAGTACGACGCGGTGGAGACGGCGGTCAACGCCTGCTACCGCACCATCGACCGCTTCCAGGGCCTGTCGCGGGCAGAGGGGGACTGGGCGCACGCGGGCGGGGCCATGATCTTCATGCTGGCGCACGCCGCGGCGCACGCCATGGGCGACGTGCTGGCGCTGCCGCAGTCCGCCCGGACCGAGGAGGGCGCGCACGAGCTGACCGCGCTGCTCCTGGCGTACTCGGGGCGCACGCGCCTGGACGCCGTGCTGGGCCTGCACCGGGTGATGGAGCTGGACAGCACGTGGGCGGAGTGGGGGTACGCCCGCCGCCACGCGCTCACGCCCGAGCGGCTGCGCGGCCTGGCGTGCCTGGTCTACGGATCCGTGCCGCCGGACTTCGTCCAGCACCTGGCGGGCCTGCGCCAGGCGGGGCTGGTCTCCGACGAGCGCGCGCCGCGCTGCCGGCCGGAGTACGTGCGCCTGATCGAGCGCTGGGGCGTGCGGCTGGACCGGCACTTCGCGCGCGGGCCCTCGTGACGGAACGTGTGGGGAGACGCCAGTCCCCCCTTTCGTGGTTTCGTGGTTATATTGCGCCCCGGCAGCGAAGGTGACCGGCGGAAACGCGTGAGCACGATATTGGCGTAGGGCGGGCGCGCGCGCCGGCGGCAAAGGTGACAAACATCGGCCGCGGCGCGGCGCATCAGTGCACCCCCGGAGAGGCGAGATGGAGCAGAAGCGTTTCGAGGTGGAGATCACCTTCCGGCAGACCCTGCGGTACGCCGTGGACGCGGGCAACCGCAAGCAGGCCGAGCAGGCCGCGATGGACCGGTGGCGATCAGGGGACGCCGCCACGGTGGTGGGCAGCGAGTGCTGCGAGCTGGTCAACGTGAGCACCAACCCCGTGCCGGCGGACGAGCGCTGCGAGCGCGACGCCAACGAGGCCTACCGCTACCTGTGCGACCGCGAGCTGGTCATCGAGACGCTCGACGACGACGCGTTCAACCCCACCATCCACGACGCCGTCTCCGCGGAGGACGTGGCCATCCACCTGGCATGGAAGCGCCGCGGGCCCGACTTCGCCGGGCTCCCCGACACGCCGCGCGCCGCGCGGGCCCTGGACCGCCTCTGCGCCACCCGCCGCGTGGTGTGCTTCAACCGCGAGCGCGTGCGCCGCGGCGAACGCGGCGAGATCCGCCTGTACTGCACCCCCCAGCACCTGGAACGGCTCTCCGAGCTGCTGATGCCCGAGGAAGAGCGCGAGCCGGCGGGCGCCACCGCCTGACGCGTCTCGCCGCACACGGTCCGTTTCTCGCGGGCCCGCGGGCGCACCGGCGCTCGCGGGCCCGCGCGCGTCGGCCCCCTGCCCTCCCCTCTCCCCCGCTCCCGAATGCCGGCCGACCCCGATCACCACGAGCCCGGACCGCTGCTGCTGGGCATGGGACGCCGCATCCTGCTGGCGCTGCTGGTGCTGGCGGCGGTGGCGGGCGCGGCGGCGCTGGTGCTGGAGTACACGGGCAACGCGCCGGAAGAGGTGGCGGAGCTGCTGGGAGAGGGGAGCGAGAAGACGCTGCGCGACCCCATGCGCCCGGCCCGCGGGGGCGCGCGCGTGCTGGTGTTCGCGCTGGACGGCGTGGGCGACGACGAGCTGCGCGCGGCCCTCCGCTCCGGCCGCATGCCCCGCACCTCCGCGCTGCTGGGCCGCGAGACCGGGGCGCGGGCGGGGATGTACGAGCACGCGTACGCCGCGCCCGGCGTGCTGAGCATCCTGCCCTCCACCACCTACGCCGCGTGGACGTCGCTCTTCACCGGCGAGCCCGCGGGGCGCACGGGCGTGCCGGGCAACGAGTGGTTCGTCCGCGAGGAGATGCGCTTCTACGCGCCCGCGCCCGTCTCCGTGACGCAGCACGAGCACGCGCTGGAGGTCTACACGGACCAGCTCATGGGCCGCGTGGTGCGCGTGCCCACGCTCTACGAGCGCGCGGACGTGCGGTCGTACGTGTCGCTGCACGCGCTGCACCGGGGCGCGGACCTGCTCACCGTGCCGGAGCCGCGCTCCTACAGCCGCATCGTGCGCGAGGCCGCGGCCGGGCTGGCGGACCCGGACGAGCGCCCCGGCCAGGAGGCGTACGAGGAGCTGGACGGCGCGGCGGCAGAGAGCCTGGTCCGCAGCATCCGGCGGCGCGGCATCGCGGACCTGCAGGTGGTCTACTTTCCCGGCGTCGACCTCTACACCCACGTCGCCGCGGACCCGCTGGCGGACCAGCTCCGCTACCTGGGCGAGGTCGTGGACGGGGCGGTGGGCGAGCTGCTGGAGGCGTACCGCGACGCGGGGGCGATGGACTCCACGTACGTGCTGTTCGTCGCCGACCACGGCCACACGCCGGTGCTGCGGGACGACCGCCACGCGCTGGAAGCGGAGGGCGCGGACGAGCCGCCGGAGGTGCTGCGCCGCGCCGGCTTCCGCGTGCGCCCGTTCGACATTGAGCTGCGGGCGGAGCAGCAGGACTACCAGGCGGTGGTGGCGTACCAGGGCGCGTTCGCGTACGTGTACCTGGCGGACCGCTCCACCTGCCCCCGCCCCCGCGACCGCTGCGACTGGACCCGTCCGCCGCGCCAGGAGCAGGACGTGCTGCCCGCGGTGCGCGCCTTCGCCGCCGCCAGCGCCACGGGCCAGGGCGTGTCCGCGCTGCGCGGCGCGCTGGACCTGGTGCTCGCGCGGCCGCATTGGGGCACGCCGGGCAACGCGCTGCCGTTCGGCGTGTGGGACGGCCGGCGGCTGGCGCCCGTGGGCGAGTACCTGGCGGCGCATCCGCGGCCCGAGCTGCTGGACCTGGAGCGGCGGCTGGCGGGGCTGGGCACCGGCCCCTTTGGCCACCGCGCCGGCGACGTGCTGCTGCTGGCCCGCACCGGCGCGGAGGTCCCCATCGAACAGCGCTTCTACTTCTCCGTCGCGCAGACGTCCTGGCACGGAAGCCCCTCGGACCAGGACAGCCGCATCCCCCTCCTCCTGGCCCATCCGCGCCAGACCGGCGCCGCCCTTCGCGCCCGCGTGGCCGGCGCCGTGGGGGCACAGCCCTCGCAGCTCAGCATCACCCCCCTCATCCTGCGGCTTCTCGGACGCCCGGCCGGATCGTAGCCTCTGGGCACAGAGAGAGCCCCGCAGTCGGCTTGGACTGTCGGGGCTCGGAGTGTAGTGGGGCGATGGCTACCTGACGGGGCGGTGGCCGCTTGGGTTCGTGCCCCCCTTCGCCAGTCGATCCGCGAACTGCTGCTGAAACTCCATCAGCGACGCGACCAGCCGCGCGGGATCATGCCCGGATTCCGCGGAGATCTCGTGTCGAATCGCGCGGATCTCTTCAAGTCCTGGATCCCGCGGTGCCCGGTTCCTCTTCATCACTCCCTCCAAGCAGCTCCAGCGGCGTGACCAGACGCGGCATCTGCAACCCCAATATAGCATTCACGCGGCTGATATGCCCGAACTTGTTTGCGTTCGCCAGGTGCCGGCAGTTCCACGTCACCAGGTAGTCGCATCGGTGATGCGAAGCCAGCGCCAGGTGGAGCGCATCTCCTCCCGGCTCGGCGGGCATCAGCTTGTGCCGGATGTACTCCTGCACGATCTCGACCACCTCAGCCTCCGCCGGAAGCACGGGTAGGTGTGCGACGAGCGCGAGCCGCTCCGCAGCGGCAGCAGGTTCGCCCCTGCCCAACTCACGCAACACCTCCGCGCCCACGGTGAGTTCGTACTGATCGCCGGCTACCTCCCACCACGCACGCGTCGCGGCACGACGGGCGAGACTTTGCGCGTCGCGCCGCCGGTCGAAGTAGAAGCTGGGGATCGTGGTCTCGATGTACACCCGCGGCTTTTCCATCCGCGCACATTAAGCCGCACCATGTCGAATGTCCACGTTGTACAGTTTGCGACACCACAAGAAAAGCCCCCACGGTCGCCTGGACCGCGGGGGCTCTCGGTTGTGATGGCGGGTGGCTCAGCGGGCGCGGCGGGCCAGGCCGAGGGCGTAGTCCGCCCACCAGGCGCCGGCGGTGGGACCGCCGTTGCAGGTGCCGTCGCTCTCGCCGGGCGTCTTGACCCACAGGTACGCGTCCACCAGGCGGTGCCCGGTGCGCGAGGTGGGCGCGTTGCCCAGCGCCTGCCCCTGCGCGTTGCACCACTCGCGGCCGTTGGCGGTGCCCGCGCCGTTGCGGCTGGTGTCGATCACGAAGTGCTTGCCGCCCAGCGCCCGCGACACCCGCTCGCCGTACGCCACGTTCTGGGGCGTGCCGATGAAGTTGGACACGTTCAGCGCGAACCCGTCCGCGCGCTCCACGCCCGCGGAGCGCAGCCGGCCCGCCATCTCGTCCGGACGGCCCCAACCCGCACTGCCACCGTCCACGTACACCGTGGCGCCAGCGGCCTTGAGCACGTCCACCGCGTCGCGCAGCATGGCAAAGCGCTCCTCGCGGCGCTGGGCGTTCAGGCAGTCCATCACCATGGTGGCGTCCGGCTCCAGGACGACCACCGCGCGGCGGTTGCGGATGCCGGCCGCGAAGGCGCGGATCCAGCGGCGGTAGTCGCCCGCGGTGCGCGCGCCGCCCGCGGAGTACTGGCCGCAGTCGCGCTGGGGGATGTTGTACGCCACCATCACCGGCGCGGCGCCCTGCGCGGCCGCGGCGCTCACCAGGCGGTCCACCTCGCCGCGGATGTCGCGGTTCCACCCGCCGAACCAGGTGGCCACCGGCTGCCGGGCGATGCGCTCCATGGCGGCCGCGTCCTGCGGGCGCGAGCGGCGCCAGGCGGCGGCCTGCGCGGCCGGGCGGGACTGCGGGTCCACGTAGAAGCGCACGCGCTCCACGGGGTTCGGCGCCGTCGAGGGATCGGGATCGGTTCCGGGAGCCGCCGCGAACGCCAGGGCAGGCGTGGCCGCCGAGACGGCCAGGGCCAGCGCGAAGGCGGAACGGCGGAATCCAGCGCGGAGGGCGCCCGTACGGGCGCCGGAGCGGAAGAACGTCATGATGTCACCTCTTCGGTAGCCCAACCGGCGTGGCGGGGTCTGCGACCCTGCGTTAGCCCTGTGGCTTTGCGTCCCCGTCTTTCGACGGGTTTGCCGTTTCGGTAGGCGTCCGGCACCCTGCTGCCGGAAGCGCGGCGGCCGGCACTGAGGCACCGACCGTTCCAGTCGTCTCCAGACGACGCAACTAATGTAAAACAAATGACTTAGGAGATCAACCCCTCCTACATCCGTTTCCCTGCTTGTCCCTCCACGCGGACACCACGGCCGGAAGGCGGGGACGCCTGTCCACCCCCACCCCGGAAAGTGCGACAACCGTCAGATGCAGATGCGCCGGATCGGTCGCTCGAAACCGCGTCGGCAGGGCGTTGTCTCCGTGCACCTTCGAGGAGGGCCGGATGAATCCACGGATGGACCGAAGGATTCATGCACTCGATAGCTCCTTGTGTCCACCCGGAGACTATTGACAGCGTGCGCGCGACCGGCGCGGCGGCGCCGGGGGGCGCCGCCGCCGGCCACGGGCTCAGCAGGTGACGTTCGGATCGTGCGTGTCCTGGCACAGGTAGCGCGGATCGCAGCTCCCGTAGCCCTCGCAGGTGTAGATGCCCCAGTCGGTCGGCTCGCAATCGCGCGGCTCGATGGTGGGGCAGTAGGTGGCGCCGGAGTACGCGTGCACGGTGCCGCGGCGCCCGCCCTCCGCGTCCGTCACGTCGAAGCTCTCCACCTGCAGCTCCTCGACCGCCAGCTTCTTCTTTCGCATGTTGGTGCGCCCGGTGTGGGGAAAATGGAAAATACGACGACGCCCGAACCTAAGCTGCCATCCTTCTCCCCGACATGCATCAACTCGCCGCATACCAGCCGCCGCCGGTCCGCATGCGGTGGCCGCTCCTGGGGGGGCAACTGGCGATGCACCCGGTGCTGCGGCGGGCGCGCGGACGGCTTGACGCAGCGGCAGGGGCGCGTGTACCGTTGACCCCGGCGATTTCCAGCCTTCCACCCGTGCGACGGGAGAAACATGAGCGAGAAGATGCCGGCCGCCGGGTGCTGCCCCGACTGCGGCTGCGAGGGGTGCTGCGGTCCCGACTGCTGCTGCGGCGGTGACTGCTGCTGCTGATCCCCCACGGGATCGCGTGAACGGGTGATCCGGGGCTCCGGGTCACCCGTTTCTCGTATCGGACACCCCGACCCCGCCGCTGAACCGAAAGGACGTCCGCCCACGTGGCACGCTGGTGCTCGACATCTTGCGCGGGGGGCGGGTCGGGGGGATAGAGTACCTGAAGCGCCTCTGAACCCGTTCCCCATCGCCCGGAGCCGGATGCCCGAGCAGCCCACGTTCGCGCGGTGGCGGCCGCACCCCTGGCACGGGCTGCCGGTGGGCGCCCGGCCGCCGCTGCACGTGAACGCCTACGTGGAGATCACGCCCTTCGACCTCATCAAGTACGAGGTCGACAAGGCCAGCGGCTACCTGCGCGTGGACCGGCCGCAGCGCACCTCGTCGCAGCCGCCGGCGCTGTACGGGTTCGTGCCGCGCACCTACTGCGGCCCGCGCGTCGGCGCGCTCTGTCCAGGCGCCGAGCGCGGCGACGGCGACCCGCTGGACATCTGCGTCCTGAGCGAGCGGCCCATCTCCCGCTCGGAGATCATCGTGCCGGCGCGCGTGGTGGGCGGGCTCCAGCTCGTGGACCGCGGCGAGGCGGACGACAAGATCATCGCCGTGCTGGAGGGTGACTTCGTGTGGGGGCAGGTGCACGAGCTGGCGGCCCTGCCGCCCATCTTCGTGGAGCGCCTGCAGCACTACTTCACCACCTACAAGCTGGTGCCCGGCGCCGGCGCGGCCATCCGCGTGGAAAAAGCCTACGGCGCGGAGCATGCCGCACGCGTCATCGAGGCATCCATCGCCGACTACGCGGACCTCTTCGCGGAAGCCGCGGACGGCGGAGCCCCGCGTTCCCCATCGCCCTGAACGAACCGCCCATGCGCCCGATCCGCACCCCGCTGACCCTGCTCCTGGCCGCCGCCGGCCTGGCCGCGTGCGCCCGCAACGCGCCGCCGGCGGCGCCCGGCGCCGGCCCGAACCCGGCCGCGGAGACCCCCGCGCCGCAGGTGGCGCGCTTCAACAGCGCCGACGCCCCGGACGCGCTGGCCACCGCCATCCTGGAAGGCTGCCGCGGCGGCGGGCGGCGGCTGTGCGTGGAGCGCTCGCTCAAGCAGGTGCTGGCGGAGGCGGGCGTGCGCAAGTCCATGGAGACGCTCGACATCATTGCCGAGCGCGACGCGCAGCTCCGCAACGATTCGCACGGGATGGCGCACGGGCTGGGCATCTCCGCGTACGGGGGGCGCGAGACGGTGGCGGAGACGTTCGCCGCCTGCCCGCCCACGCAAATCTCCGGCTGCATGCACGGCGTCATCCAGGGCTACTTCCTGGACGTGGGGCGCGGCCCCGGGCAGGTGGGCAAGGCGGAGATCGACGGGCTGTGCCAGCCGCACGCGGGCAACTTCATCCTCCACTCGCAGTGCACGCACGGCCTGGGGCACGGGCTGATGTCGCTGGTGGGGCACCACCTGCCGCGCGCGCTGGAGAAGTGCGACCTGGCCGGCGAGGAGTGGGTGCGGAGGAGCTGCTACGGCGGGGCGTTCATGGAGAACCTGGTGGGCGCGCTGCACCCGGAGCACACGGCGGAGGCGCACTCCGAGGTCGCCGCCGGCCGGGGCGCGGGCGGGCACGACCACCACGGCGGCGGCCAGGCGGCGGGACACGACCACGGCGCCGCGCCCGTGGAGGCGTGGAAGCCGCTGGACGACGCGGACCCGCTCTACCCCTGCTCCGCGGTGGCGTCGAAGTACCAGGAGGAGTGCTACATGATCCACACCGGCGCGCTGCTGTCGCGCTACCGCGGCGACTTCGCGGCGACGGCACGGACGTGCGCCACCGCGCCGGCCGCGATGGTGCCGGTGTGCTGGCGCAGCCTGGGCCGCGACATCAGCGCCTGGGCCGGGCGCGACCCCGTGCGCGCGGCCCGCATGTGCGCCTCCGCGGGGAGCGAGGCGGAGATGGAGTGCGTGCGCGGCGCCGCCACCGCGCTGGTGGAGGTCAACTGGAAGCCCGAGGACGGGCTGGGGCTGTGCCGCGTGGCCCCGGCGGGCCCGGCCAAGACGGAGTGCTACCGCGCGGTGGGCCGGCAGATGGAGCTGCTGCTGCCGGTGGCCCGGCGCGAGGAGCTGTGCGCCACGGCGGAGCCGGACCAGGTGCCGGAGTGCCGCGCCGCCGCCCGCGTGGAGCGCGACATGCGCTAGGGGCGGCCCCGCAGCCGCGCCGCCGCCTGGCCGCGGCGGCGCACCTGGAGCTTTTCCAGCACGTTGTGCACGTGGTTCTTGACGGTGAGCACGCTGAGCGACAGACGCCGCGCGATCTCCTTGTTGGAGAGGCCCTGGTCGATAAGGTCCACGATCTCGCGCTCGCGCGGCGTGAGCGCGGGGTGCGCCTGCGGCTCCGCGCGCTCCGTGGGCGACAGGGCAATGCGCCGCCGCAGCGCCGCCGCGATCCGCGGCGAGCAGAGCAGCTCGTCGTGCAGCGCGGCGCGGATGGCGGCGGACAGGTCGTCCAGGCCGCCGTCCAGCGGCACGTACCCCGCCGCGCCCGCCTCGAAGCAGGCCAGCACCGCCTCCTCGCTGTCGTCCACCCCGTAGGCCACCACGTTGACCTTGCGCGCGGGGCGGGCCAGGCGGGTGATGCGGCCCGTGCCCTCCGGCCCTCCCACGTTCAGCAGCACCACCGCCGCGCCGGAGGGGTTCTCCAGCAGCCGCGCCGCGTCGCGCATGGAGGCCGTCTCCGCCGCGAAGTGGTTGCTGCGCAGGTAGCCCGCCAGCAGCTCGCGCACGACGCGGGAATCATCCACCACGAGCACCCGGTTGGGAGCGTCGCCGTTCATCTTCAGCACCAGGTCGCCACGCGAGCCGGCTTCGAGCCCGGAAAGCACTGCCGGCATCATCTTCCGCTCCCCTGTGGTCTCTTTCCGCGCTCATTCCGCACGTTGCGGGTGAGCGCACTTTCTGATTACGCCAAGATACGGGACACGCACACGGGTGCGAATGAATCGCGCGGTCCAGAACGGTCTACAGAACTGCTACGAGACTGATCCGTCCCTTTCCATGACGGCGTATTGGGTGCGCATCTACGTGATTCGTTTCCCGGTGTCTTCCAAGCCTCACAGAGAGGAAGTTTACCGAAGAAAATCCGAAGAATCAACAGGTCTGATCGCTCCGCGTGAATGAGTCCGGCGTGCACGAGACCGGGTGCCGGACCGTCGCCCGGGCGCGTGAATCGAACGGTTCGCGGCCCGGGGCTCCACGCTCGCTTTCGATCCCCCTTCCGACAGCGCCCCGGGATGTGCTAAACTATAGCACACCCACAACGCGGAGCCCTGGATGGATGATGAAGACCCGCCGGCGCACCTCCTCGCTCACCTCTATCTTCCCCTCGCCCGCCATGGCGCGGCTGGTGGTGTTCTTCGCCGTGCGCCCGGGTGGACGGTTCCACCTGCGCGAGCTGATGCGGCTCGCCCGGCTGCCGAGCGCCTCCCTGCAGGCGGAGCTGCGGCGGCTGACGGAGATGGGTGCGCTGCGGCGGCAGGAGGATCGGGGCCGGGCCATCTTCGCGGCGGACGAGGCGCACCCGGCGTGGCGGGGATGGTTGCTGCTGCTGCGTTCCTGCGCGCGTCCCGCGGACGTGCTGCGTGAGGCGCTGGTCGATGCGCCGGGCGTGGAGGCGGCGTTCGTGTTCGGCTCCGCGGCACGCGGAGATATGCGCCCGGACAGCGACGTGGACCTGTTCCTGGTGGGCAGCCGGGACGCGCAGGCGCACGCCGGGCGCGTGCTCTCCGAGGCGGAGACGCTGCTCGGTAGGAGCGTGGACGTGGTGCCGTATGAGCCCGGCGAGCTTGCCGGAAGGCTCCGCGCGGGTAACGCCTTCGTGCAGCGTGTGCTGGCGGGGCCACGGGAGTGGGTGTGCGGTGACGTCGGTTCGCTCCAGGCGATGGAGGCGGCATGAACGCCCGTGTGCAGGTCATGCTCGACAGCCGCCAGATCGAAGCGCTCCCGGCCGACGACGACGAGGTCGCGGGAATGTGGGGAAAGGCCTTTCGCAGCCTGCGGAGCTCCGGTCTGCGCGGGCTGGACGCCGACGCGGCGTTCACCCTCGCGTATCAGGCCGCGCTCCAGGCGGCGACCGCGGTGGTGCGCACCGCCGGCTACCGCGTGAAGGGCGAAAGCCACCATCACCACACCTTCGCCGCGCTCGCGGCGCTCGACCTGGGCGCGGTGTCCGAGGCGGGCCGCGACCTGAACGTCATCCGGCAGAGGAGGCACGGAGCCATCTACGACTGGCAGGCGACGACGAGCGAAAGGGCCTTGCGTTGCTGCGCGAGGCCACTCAGCCCCTGTTCGCGGCCGGGCGGGAATGGCTCGCGGAGCAACGTCCGGCGCTCACCATCGACGGCGCATAGCCGGTTCAGCCGCAAACGATTCATTCCGTGGGAGATGGAACCTGTCGGCGCACCTGCGGGTTCATCTGGGGCCGCGGCACGGCAACACGCGGCCTAACTCTCTGTCCACCATCGTCTTCGCCGGGAACGGAACCTGCTCCTTCCGCACCCGGACACCGGGCGCGCCGCGGGTAGGCGCACCCGGTTCGAACGCGCGCAACCCGAGGCAGTCGCAGTGCTTTATCGCCCCCCTCCCCGCCACCCGGTCCCCGTCTACGCGGCCCTGCTCGGCCTCGTGTCCGGTCTTGCATTCGGCAATGCCCGTGGCGAGATCGCGGTGCTGCGCCACGTTCCGACGGCGACGGAGCTGGTGCCCGACCTCCGCGAGGATCCGCTCGAGCCCATCAGCCACGCCGGCATGGCGCTGGCCGCGGAGCGCGCGCGCGGGCACCTGGAGGCGGACCGGCCGTGGGCGGCGTGGAAGGAGCTGCGCGACCACGTGGAGGACCCGGACGACGCGCCGCAGCAGGTGGCGCTGCTGGCCGCGCGCGCGGCGGCCGGCTGGGACGGCTGGAGCCAGGTGCGCCGGCTGCTGGAAGGCCGGCACTGGCTCGCGGAGCGCGGCCGGGGCGAGGGCGCCTTCCTGCTGGCGCGCGCGGAAGAGGAGCGGCGCGGCTGGGCGGACGCCGCGAAGCTCTACCGCCGCTACCTGGACGTGCGCGGCGGCGCCCGGGTGCCCGAGGCCACCGTCCGCCTGGCGCGCGCGCTGTCCGCCGCCGGCGACCACCGGGGCGCCGCGCAGGTATACGCGTCCGCCGCGGCGCTGCTGCCGGACGCGGGCGACTGGCTGCGTGCCCTGGAGGCGGAATCGCTCTCCCGTGCCGGCGATCCGGCCGGGACGAACGCGGCGGCCGCGGCGTCCGGCGGTCCCGCGCGGGCCCGCCACGCCGCCGCGGAGGCACGGGCCTGGCTGGCGCGGGGCGATACGGCCCGCGCGGTGGAGCGGCTGGCCGCGGAGGAGCAGGCGCTGTCGTCCGCCGACGCGGCGGCCTACGCGGCGGAGCTGGCGCTGGAGCGCGCGGCCCTGCTGCGCGGCACCGGGCGAATCGCCGAGTCGGCGGACGCGCTGCGGCGCGCGGCGGCGGACGCGCGCGCGGCCAGGGCGGTGCGCCTGCGCGCGGCGGCGCTGCTGGGCGAGCTGCCGGGCAATCGCACGGCGGACGAGCACCTCGCGCGCGCCGCGGCGTACGAGGCGGGCGGCCGGCCGGGGCTGGCGGCGCGCGCCCTCCGCTCCGCGCTGAAGGCCGGTGCGGCGGACGACCCCACGCTCCGCCTGCGGCTGGGCCGGCTGCTCTTCGAGGAGCGCGACCTGCGCCCCTCCCGCGAGGCGCTGCTGGACGCGGCCGACCGCCTGGGCGACCCCGCGCAGGCGGCGGAGGCGGAGCTGCTCGCGGCGCGCGCCCTGGTGCGGCTGGGCGGGGATGGGTACGCGGAGATGCGGCGGCTGGTGGAACGGCGTCCGGGCACCGCCGCCGCGGGCACCGCGGCGTACCTGCTGGGCGATGCCGCGGACACGCGCCAGGCGTCCCTCGCATGGTACCGCCGCGCGGCGGAGGCGACGGCGTCGCCGCACGCGCGCGAGGCGCACTACCGCCTGGGCGACCGCCTGCTCAAGGAGAAGAACCCCGCCGCCGCGGCCGCCGCCTGGGAGGCCATGGTGGGGCGTCACCCGTCCGGCGAGCTGAGCGCGGAGGCGGCGTACCGCGCGGGCGTGGTGCACGAGCGCGCCGGCCGCGAGGGCAGGGCGCGGGAGATGTACGCGGCCGCCATCGCCGCGGACCCGGTGTCGTACTCCGCCATCCGCGCCGCGGACCGCATGGGCGCGGACCCGCTGGCCCGCGCGCTGGCCGCCCCGCCCGCCTGGCCCGCCGAGCGGGGCGACGCGGACGACGCCAACCGTGCCCTGCGCCGCCTGGACGCGCTGGCCAAGACCGGCCTGCGCGACGAGTGGAAGCGCGAGCTGGAGTGGCAGGAGCGGCGGATGGAGGGCCGCCCCGGCGCGCTGCTGCTGCTGGCGGAGGGGCTGCGCGACCGCAAGCGGACGGTGGAGGGCATCCGCATGGGCCGTGCGCTGCTGGCGGAGCGCGGCGGCGCCTGGGACGAGCGGCTGCTGCGCGTCGTGTTCCCCTTCCCCTACCAGGAGCTGGTGCGAGCGGAGGCGGACCGGGCGGACGTCGATCCCTTCCTGCTGGCGGGGCTGGTGCGCCAGGAATCGTCCTTCGATCCGCGGGCCCGCTCGTGGGTGGGCGCGACCGGGCTCAGCCAGATCATGCCCGCCACCGGCAAGTGGCTGGCGAAGGGCGCCGGCGTGCGCGGCTGGGATCCCAGCCTGCTGGCGGTGCCTGAGATCAACCTGCGCATGGGCTCGCGCTACCTGGCGGAGCAGCTCGGCCGCTTCGGCGGGCGGCGCGACCTGGCGCTGGCGGCCTACAACGCGGGTCCCGGCCGCGCCGTGCGCTGGCGCCGCGAGCTGGGCTACGGCGGCGACCCGGACGCGTTCCGCGAGCGCATTCCCTTCGCGGAGACGCGGCAGTACGTCAAGCTGGTGCTGCGCAACGCGGTGGTGTACCGCCGGCTGTACGGCGGCGCCGGCTCGCCCGGGCTGACGGCGCGCGGCTCCTGATTCCTCGCGCGCCCGTCCGCGCGCGAAACCCGGGCACGCGCACCGGTGTAGTTGA